>NZ_WJZM01000053.1:0-39746 GCF_021609545.1 Pseudomonas sp. PA-1-6B | reverse complement strand
CAGCTCCCACATTGGATCGCGGGGCATCAGTTATATCTGTGTCGGCTGCCAGGCCGTCACGGGAGCAAGCTCCCTCGCCACAGATTTAGCGTCGTGCCGAAGTTGTGTAGATACCTATGCTGCGATGAGGCCCGACCCGTCAGCCCACCAACCCACGCATCAGCAAAAACAACAACGACGGCCCCAGCAAACACCCCAGCGCCGTATAGAACGCCGCGGTCAAACACCCATAAGGCACCAGCTTCGGATCAGTCGCCGCCAGGCCGCCCGCCACGCCGCTGGAGGTGCCCATCAAGCCACCGAAGATCACCGCGCTGCGTGGGTTGTTCAGCCCGATCAGCGGCGCCACGAACGGCGTCATCACCATCACCAGAATGGCCTTGATCAACCCTGCGGCAATCGACAGCGCCATCACCTCGGAGCTGGCCCCAATCGCCGCGCCGGTCACCGGGCCGACGATATAGGTCACGGCCCCGGCGCCGATGGTGGTGAGGCTCACCGCATCGGTGTACCCGAACGCCATCGCCACCCCTACCCCGGCAACGAACGACGAGCCCACGCCGACAAACAGCGCCAGCACACCCACGAAGCCGGCGCGTTTGAGCTCATCGACACTCACGCCAAACGCCGTGGCGACAATGGCAAAGTCGCGCAGCATCGCACCGCCCAGCAGACCGATGCCCGACAACAGTGGAATATCCACCACGCCCTTGGAACCACCCGTAAACGCACCGCCCACATACGACAGCGCCAACCCCAGCAAAATGGCAATGGCCGAACCATGCAGGCGGCCCTTGGTGAAGGTATCGGAGATCCAATAAGACACCCACATGGTCAGGCCGATCACGGCGAAACCACTGATCAAGCCGTAGCCGGTGATCACTTTCATCATCGATTCGTACATGGCGATCACCCCGCTTCTTTAGTGGGAGCAACCGCAACCGGCTCGCGGTTACCGATACGCACCAGCACGGGCACCAGGGCAAAGCCAAGCACCACGGCGAGGGTCCCGGCCAGAATCGCCATAGGCCCACCGCTGATCGCGCCATACACGTTTTGCTGGGCGGCCATCGCCACCACAATCGGGATATAGATCGCAGCCCAGAAACTCACGCCTTGCTCTGACTTGCCGGTAAACAGGCCGCGTTTGCTCAGGTAGCTGCCCAGGCCGATCAACAGCAGCATGGCAATACCCACCCCGCCGACGTTGGCCGGAATACCCAACAGCTTGCCCAGCAGTTCACCCACAAACAGCCCTGCCAACGTGCAGAACGCCAAAAAAGCCACACCGTAGATAATCATGGTTGTTGTCCTCAAAGTGCTCGTTCGAAATTGTTGTTTTTGTGCTTCGAAAGCCTTGGGTACTGCGTTATCGGTGGCGGCGCTCCTCCTCTTGCAGCAGGGCCTGCAAGGTATCCAGGCGGGCGCCTTCGCAGGCGATCACCGTGCCTTGTTCGAAAACACGGCGTGACAGACCGGTAAGCACCGCGCCCGGGGGCAGTTCGATTTGCAGCCGCACACCACGCTCGTAGGCGCTTTGCACGGTGCCGCGCCAATCGACGACGCGGCACATATTGAAGGCCAGGTCGTCACGCAGTTGTTCGGGGTTGTGGATAGGTCGCGCGCGGGTGCTGCTCAGGTAAGTGATGCGCGGCGCCTTGAGTGGGACGAAGGCTTGGAACAGTGCCTGGGCGGGTTGCTCCAGCAACGGGCAGTGAGACGGCACGCTGACGGCCAGGCGCTTGGCGACACCGTTGCCTTTGATGCGCTCGGCAACTCGCTTCATCGCCTCGTTGCTGCCGGCGATGACGGTCTGGTTGTCGGCATTGATATTGGCCAGGTACACCGGCGTATGCGGGCTGTGGATATCCGCCAGCAAGGCCTCGACGCTGGAAAGATCAGGGCCGATCAGCGCCGTCATGCCATAGCCCTGTGGATAAGCCTGCTGCATCAGTTCGCCCCGCAGGCTGACCAGTTTTATCGCATCAGCGAAGTCCAGGGCCCCGGCCATCACCGCGGCTGGGTAGGCGCCGATGGACAGGCCCGCCAAATAATCCGGCGTGCACTCTAATCGCCGGGCATGAGCCACGCCGGCGATCAACAGGCACAGTTGCACAGCCCGCGTCGATTCAAGCGCCTGCGCCGAGTCGAGCCGACGAACGTCTTCACCCAGGGCATCGCTGGCCTCTTGCAGAATGTCGGCCGGCAACGCCTGGAGCATGCCGCTGCGTTGGGCGCCCTGCCCCGGAAACACCAGAAGGCTGCTCATGCCACGGCCTGCCAAGGGTCGAGCACAAGGTGCGCACCGCTGACGGTCTTGAGCAGTACACGGCGTGAGGGCCCAGCCCATTCGCGCAAGGCGACGGCGCCGAAAGGGGTTTGCAGTTGCAGGTCGACGGCACAGGGCGCGGTGTCCAGGATCGCCAACAGCGCTCGCGCCTCGCTACGATCCAGGGGCTTGGGCGTGCACAGAATCAAATCCAGGTCACTGTTGGCATGCAGCGCTTCAATGCCACTGGCCAATTCAAACCCGGCACTGCCGCTGACGCCCCAGTCTTGCTGCGCCAGCACCGGCCGCAGTTGATCGAGGGCCCGCAGCGCCGGTAAATCCCGTGGTGAGACCACCGCTCGCAAAGCTTCCGGAGCCACCCGCCGTTGCACCGCCGCCACGGGCATCCGGGCGGCAAAACGCTGCTCACGCAAACGCCCACGCACACCGACCGCCACATGACCCGGCTCGGCGATGGCGCGCCGCACCACTACCGGATGCCCGGCACGGATCGCGTCCCGCACCCAGTCCGGGGCATCGGCAGGCAAATGCGCCAGGGTCATGCCCCAGAGCAAGTCGTGGGCGTTCACCATTGCTCCCGCAACAGCTGGCGCACTCGGCTGGAGGCGGCTCGGTTGGTGGCGCCGAGGCGTGAGTTCAAGTCGGTACTGTCGATATCCTTGACTGCCTGCACCAGGCAATCGCTGACCCGCGCCACGTCATCCGCCGTGGGGTGTTCAATCTGGGTGACTGACAACGTCTCCCACAGCAACCCCAGGCTGGCATAGCTGTCGATGTCGTAGGCCATCGGCGGCACGCTGGCGGCCAGGGTTTCCAATTCTTCGACGCTGCGCAAGGTCACCCGGGCGGCCGAGGCTTTGCCCATGGCATGCACCATCACGCCCGGGTCGCGCAGGGCGATCAGGCGATTAGCCTGGTAGCCGTGGGCGAGGAACGCCCCCGACATGGCCTTGCCCACCAGCAGGGCGATCACCGGGTGGCCGGCGAGCCTAGCGCGAGCGTAGCTGTCAGCGGCGGCGGCCAAGGCCTGATGAATGCCAAGGGCTTCTTCGCGACGACCATAGGCTTGGCTGGGTACGTCGACGATAGCGATGATGGGGCGCTTGTCACCCCGGGCGATGGCTTCGTCCACAGCCTTGGCCAAGCCCCAGCCTTCCAGTAGGCCGACTTCGCCATTGCGGGCGCGGGGGAAGCGGTTGTGCGGGTCGGGGACCACGGCGATATAGCGCACCGCCTGTTCACCCAACACACCATCCGCCACTTTCAATGAGCCCGGCAAACCTTCGACCGGCGTTGCGTTGGCGCTCAATGCGTTGAACCACTGCAAGCCTCTCATGAGCGTTCTCCCTGATACAGCGCGCGAACAGTCGCCGGCTCGATTTGCGCGCTCGCGTCCAGTTCGGCCAGGCGCGCCAGGTAAAAATCAGCGCGCCGGCTGCGCGGTTGTGCGGGCACGCCCTGCTGCAACAGTGTGCTGACGGTCTGCTGGATCTGCGCCACATCGTCGGCCACATAACGGTCGGCCAAGCCGCTGTTGAAGCGCTGCTCGCCACCGGTAAGGCTCCAGATAAAGGGGCGGTCGCGGGAGTCGTATTCCTCCAGGCCAGCTTCCTGCTCGATCACCTGCGGGCCATTCAAGCCCAGGCGTGCTTCGCGAGTGACCACCAGGTAACTGCACAAGCCAGCCGCGATGGACATGCCCCCAAAGCAACCGACACTGCCGGCCACCACGCCGATCACTGGCTGGTACTGGCGCAGATCGACAATCGCCGCATGAATGTCGGCAATGGCAGCCAGGCCCAGGTTGGCTTCCTGCAAGCGCACGCCGCCCGTTTCCAGCAGTAGCACCGCGCAGGTGGGGATGCCGTTGCGGTTGTCTTCGGCCGCCAGCTCCAAGGCGCCCGCGATTTTCGCGCCGCCAACTTCACCCAGGCTGCCGCCCTGGAAATTACCCTCGATTGCGGCAATCACCACAGGCTTGGCGCCGATGCTGCCCTTGGCGATCACCACACCATCATCGGCCTGGGGCACCACGCCCTGGCGGCTGAGCCACGGCGACATGACCCGCTGGAACGGGTCGATCAACTCGCGGAAGGTGCCCGCATCCAACAGCGCCTTGGCGCGCTGCCGGGCGCCAAGTTCGACAAAGCTGTGTTTAGCGAGTAAGTCAGTCATGGCCGATCTCCTCGAAACCCTGCTCCAGGCGCAAGCGCACTACCCCGGGCGTGGCACCGAAGTCGTGGATATCAATGTTCAGGGCCGGTGGCGTCTGCTCCTGGAAGATGCGTTCGAACAGGTGCTGCCAGCGTTGCTGCGCGCCATTGACCGAGGTTTGCACCTGGATGGTCAAGGTGCCGGGCGTGCCCGGCTCCAGCAGCACTTCCAGGTCGCCCGAGCCGACGCACCCCACCAGCGCACGGCCTTTGGGGGGCTGCCCGGCGGGGAATTCAAAGGATAAGGTTTCCATCACAACGCTCCGTCGAGGCGGTCGATAAACAGGCAGGCGGCCAACAGGTCGGCGGCGCCGCCGGGGGAGGCATTCAAGGCCAGCAGTTGCAGGTCCAGTTCATGCAGTTGGCGGCGTCCGGCCAGGGTTGCGCTGCCACCGGCGTCGAGCACGGCCTGGGCGCCCTGTTGCATGGCAGCCAGGCCTTCGGTACCGGCGCGGTAGAGCACGCAGGTGTCTGCCAGGTCCGTCATGATCGCCAGCAAAGCATCCAGCCGGGCGTTCTGCTCACCGGCGTTTGCGCGGCGGCTCTTGTGCAGTTGCGGCAGGCCGCGTTGAGTCACCGAAGGGAAGCCGAGCTGGGCTTCTTCACGGGCACCGCGTGCACCGTAGCGCTGTGCAACCTGGGCGCCATGGCTCATGGGCTGCGGGGCGAAGCGGTCGTTGAGCAGGGCCAACTTGGCGGCGGTCAGGGTTATGGCGCGGGGCTCCAGGGCCGCCGCAGCGGTAAGCAACCCCAGGGCCCAGATCGCACCGCGATGGGTGTTCACGCCCTGGGTGGTGGCGAGCATGGCCTGCTCGCCTTCCCGGCCAATACGCCCGAGCGCTTCGCGCAGGGGCAGGCCGACTTCGCCGATGTCGAGCGCGGCCTCGGCCATTTCCTTGAACATCGGCCACAGCGACAGCGCCGAGGCGTGCATCAGCCCCAGGTGCAAATCGCTGTGGGCGCCGTTGCCGCGCCGGTCTACCAGAGCAGGTTTGGGCGACAAATCCGCTTCGTCGATCAGCGCATCCACGGCCATATCCGCCAGGCGATCGGCCAGGCTCAGTTCATGCTGTTTGAGCGCGCGCATTTACCAGCTCCTGAATTTGGCGGGCGGGTTGTACAAGCCGCCGGACCACTCCACCAGATCGGCCACGCTCTTGGCGGCCAACAACTCGCGGGTGGCGTCGGTACGGCGAATACCCAAGTCTTCGGGCAAGGCAATCAAGCCTTCGCGGCGCATGCGCGCAGTGTCCTTGGGGTTGTGGCGCATACCGATGGCGGTCACCCCGGCGACGGCGGCGATCATTGCCTGACGTTCTTCCAGGGAGCGCGCCTTGTACAGGTAGGCGATGCCTTCTTCGGTGAGCAAGTGGGTGACGTCGTCACCGTAGATCATGATCGGCGCCAGGGGCATACCGCTTTTGCGGGCCACTTCCACCGCGTCGAGGGTGTCGACAAAGGTCGGTTTGCCGCCTTCCTGGAAGGTCTCGACCATTTGCACCACGAGTTTTTTGCCGCGTTCAAGCAAGGCCTCAGGCGCATCGTCGTGGCGCATATCCAGCCAGGCTGGTGTGCCATGACGGCGGCCCCGTGGGTCGTGGCCCATGTTCGGCGCGCCACCGAAACCTGCGAGGCGGCCACGGGTCACGGTGCTGGAATGCCCGTCGCCATCCACTTGCAGGGTGGCGCCGATAAACAGGTCCACGGCGTATTGGCCGGCGAGTTGGCAGAACATGCGGTTGGAGCGCATCGAGCCATCGCGGCCGGTGAAGAACACATCCGGGCGTGCGGCAATATAGTTTTCCATGCCCAGTTCGGTGCCGAAGCAATGCACGCTTTCCACCCAACCGCTTTCGATCGCCGGGATCAATGTGGGGTGCGGGTTGAGGGTCCAGTTGCGGCAGATCTTGCCTTTGAGGCCCAAGGATTCGCCGTAGGTGGGCAGGATCAATTCGATGGCAGCAGTGTTGAAGCCGATGCCATGGTTGAGCGACTGCACATTGTGTTTTTCGTAGATGCCACGGATCGCCATCATCGCCATCAACACATGCACCGGCTTGATATGGCGCGGGTCGCGGGTGAACAGCGGTTCGATGTAGAACGGCTTGTCGGCCACCACCACGAAATCGACCCAGCTTGCGGGGATGTCGACGCGGGGCAAGTCGGTGACGTCATCCACCAACTGGTTGACTTGCACGATGACGATGCCATCGCTGAAGGCGGCGGGCTCGATCAGCGCCGGGGTGTCTTCGGTGCTGGCGCCGGTGTAAATGTTACCGGCCCGGTCAGCCATGAAACCAGCGGAGAGCACCACGTTGGGGATCAGGTCCACCACCAGCCGCGCATAGAGCTCGATGTAGGTATGAATCGCGCCGATCTCCAGCATGCCGTCTTCCAGCAACTGGCTGATGCGCAGGGATTGGGTGCCGGCGAAAGAGAAATCCAGCTTGCGGGCAATGCCCTTTTCAAACAGGTCCAGGTGCTCGGAACGGCCCACGCTGGGCATGATCATGTGCAAATCGTGGAGCTTGGCGGGGTCGGCCTTGGCCAGGGAGCGCGAGAGAAAATCGGCCTGCTTCTGGTTGTTGCCCTCCAGCACCACGCGGTCGCCGGGGAGGATCAAGGCTTCAAGGGCCTCGACGATCTTGTCACTGGGCAACACCGCCCCGTCTGCATACTGTTTGACCAGCCCGAGCCGCCGCTGCTTCTCGTCGCGCCGCCGCGTCCAGCGCGAGTCGGGGGTGATGGTTGTTGTCATGGTCGCTCCACGGGGTTTGCTGTCGTGGGCTGTACCTTAGGAGCGAATGTGGAGAGGCATCAATCAAGCTTGGTGCTGGATCGTTACGGCTGGAGTAACGGTGCAGCACCACGCCTGCGGTAATACATTGATGTGCTCACTATCGAGCAAGCCACCAGACTATTTAACGTCAGTATCCAACCCGGTGCCTTGGACCATACCGAGGCGAGCGTCCCTGTATAGAGCACCAAGAGCACAAGTAGTAAAAGGAATAGACCCAGTCCGACCGACTCTTCCCATTTAGCGAATTTGTTACGGCACTCAAGCAGCACAATGCTCAAAAAGGTGAACAGGAAGGTAATAAGCATGATGCCAAGCGCATGATCAGTTGCCACTATGCGACCGGAGAGCTTCGAAATAAGGAAAAGAAAAATCATGGACAGAGAGGACAGCCCCAACCAGACAAAGGCGTAATCAAGAATGTTGAACAACGCCAGTTTGAATTTCAACGCCTCGACCGCGTTCGGCTTGGTCACGAGTGCAACAGCTAGCAGACCGGACCCCAGCCCTCCAAGGGTCATGATGATGAAGTTGTTTAAAACGTTAATTGTGTCTTCGGGAACACCGATCAACTGGATCAGCAGTAGGATGATCACTGCACCTACAGTCGAAATCATGGCCCCCCATAGCGCACCACGCCCCTCAGCCAATGACCTGACTGCGGACGCTGTTGCGGTCACTGTCAGGCCCCATAAGATCAAAGCGCCGGTAACCATGTTGTAGAGAAATGAAAAACTGTTGCCTACTGCGCCAAGAAATTCCATCACGCCCACATCACTCCATCCCTAAAACTGAATCCTCCTTATCGGCCGTAGCACATAAAGCTTGATGTAGAAGCTGGCTTGCCTGCTCCAACATTGGTCGGTGGTGTTGATTAGATAGCGGTCCCAAAGAGGGAACGATCAGTCACTTTTTGGGACCGTTTCAAGTTGCTGGCGACGGGCTGACTTGCTCCAGCGCTCTATCAACCAACAACTGCCCCAACTCTACCAATTGCTGGATCCCCAGCATGATGGCGCGCTGGGAAGTGTCTAGGTCGAAGGCCAGGTTGCAGGTGAGTGCGTTGAGGGAGGACAGGGTTTCGCTGGCGTTGACCAGCAGGGTTTCGGTGTCTTGGTGCGGGTTTACGGTGAAGAGGTTGGATGAGGAGGAGTTCGACATGGTATGCGGTTCCTGAATGTCTCATTAAGGAACGCCTTTGGTTCTAGGCGTCTTGTGCGCCTAAACAGGTTTCTCGGACTTGCACGTCCGTGTCACCGTTTTTTGCGATGACGGAGCGAAGACTAGGCGTGCGGACCTCTCGCCACAAGTTCATGCATAGCCCAAAATCTTGCGGGAAAAATCCTAAGTCCACCTCCACCATCATCCTTCCGATAGGCAGCAAAGAATGCTCCGACAGGCTTTTCAGGTTGTTGCTCGGAACTCGCCTCTCTAGCCTTTTCCATCCGAATCGTGCCACGGGCAGACATCATGAATCCGACCGTTAAACCCGATGCAAGGCCATTGCAGAGTGTGATGCATCACATCACAATCATGCCATGATCGTTAGCTGGAAACATAAGGGACTCAGGGCCTTCTATGAGACCGGTTCAACCAGAGGCATCAACGCAAATCATGCAAAGCGCTTGCGCCGCGTTCTGCTCATTCTGGACAAAGCCGAGCACCCTGATGCACTGGACCTGCCCGGCTGGCGCTTCCATCGTTTGAAGGGCGACCTGCTTGACTACTGGTCCGTCAGCATAAGTGGTAACTGGCGCATTATTTTTCGGATGTTCGACGATCAGGTCGAACTAGTCGACTATCTTGACTACCACTGAGTAGAGGCATTGATATGGGTATGCACAATCCACCTCACCCAGGTGAGATCCTGCTTGAAGATGTGATCCCTGCCTTGGGCATCACCATCACCGAGATGGCGAGACGCCTGGGTTTCGCCCGTGAGACTTTTTCAAGGATCTTGCATGGCCACGCCCCGGTCAGCCCGGATCTTGCCGTTCGGTTGGAGCGCGCGGGCGTGAGTACCGCCCAGTTATGGTTGTCGATGCAAAGTGCTTATGACTTATGGCAGGCCGAGCACCGGGAGCAGCCAGTGATTGAACGGTTTGCGCGGATTGATTGAGACCTAGAGATGCGCGTAGCTCGTTGTGGGAGCTTGCCTACTCCCACATTGGTCGGTGGTGTTGGTTAGATAGCGGTCCCAAAGAGGGAACGATCAGCCCCTTTTTGGGACCGTTTCAAGTTGCTGGCGACGGGCTGACTTGCTCCAGCGCTCTATCGACCAACAACTGCCCCAACTCTGCCATTTGCTGGACCCCCAGCATGATGGCGCGCTGGGAAGTGTCCAGGTCGAAGGCCAGGTTGCAGGTGAGCGCATTGAGCGAGGACAGGGTTTCGCTGGCATTGACCATGATTTACAGCTCCGATATGTGATGGAGGCTGCCCTCTTCCGCTTGCACGCAGATAAGGTGGCAGCCGTGCGCAGGTGTGCAAGACCGGGCATATCGGACCCCGGCAGATTCCGAAGATTCTCCCACGCACAGCTGTCATAACGAGTACGGCAGGCATAAAAAAGGCCCGCTTGCAGGAAAAATCTGAGCGCCGGCCCATCACAACACCATCATCACCCTGACCTTCCCAAGGCCCTCCAGCGCATAACTGTGGTACTCATACACTTCTCCCTGAATAACCAGATGCAGGGCACCACCCTCATTATTGACTTGAACATCCGGCTCTTTTGTTTTGAGAAAAGCAGGTGCCGACACTAATGCGCTGAGTATTTCCTGATCACTTCCCAAATCCTTATGCACGTAGTACCTGTAGGAAAACCCCACCGTCGCGCCACCTTGGGCATCTCGCGCACCATAGATCGACATACCGTTGCCCAGGGAATGCTTCAACACCACTTCATCCAGGTCCGGTGTTCCGGGCGACAGGACCCAACTGCCGCCGATATAGAGCAGGCAGATCACAAGCAGGCAAGTACGCAGAACAGGTATGAGGCGCTTAGTGGCCTTGCGAAATGGCATATTCGATACCTCTTCTTATCCAATATTGGTCCCGTGGGTCATCGCCAAAAGGCTCACCGCCCCACCATGATCCAAAATCCGGACGAGTCGTTCTGACGACGGTTTGAGCCACACCGGCGGCTCGCAGCAACACATTTTCGGGAATGCCCAGCACCGTGCCTGTGGCACCGTAATTGAAGTTACCAAAAGCTTCGTACTGACGCCCCTGCTTCTTGTAATTCCAAGGGCCGGCCGCACGAACCTGGGAGTAAAACCAGGAATAAGCGAATGCCGAGCCGGGCTTGAGATGAATGCGTTTGGATTGGGATATCGCCATGTTTTCAAGAATTGAAACACCGGGCGGCATTAACGGTACGGCCATTTGCGAGTCCTTGCTGGCAGTGAGGAGTGCAGAAACTAGCCACTCCACTGCGGCCTGAAAACCCGCCTATTCCAAATTCAGAACTCGCCTACAGCAACTCCATCCTATTCCGACACTCATCGATTATTTGCACGCTCTGCGTGGATTGATTGAGACCTGGAGATGAGCGCAGCTCAGTGTGGGAGCAGCTTGCCTGCGATAACGATGGGTCAGTTGCAGAGATGTTGACTGACAGGCCGCTATCGCAGGCAAGCCAGCTCCCACATTTGATCGTCATAGGGCTCAGGATCAGGCCAGGCCGGACTCTACCAACAACGCTTCAAGCCCCATCAAATCCGGCACCTTCGCCACCTGCTCCCCCACTTGCACCGCCGCCAGTTCCAGCGGGCACAGGGGGACGTCCACGTAGCTCAATTCGCTGTCGAGCTTGTACGAGCGGGGAATACCCTGGATCACCAGGGCAATGAACTTCAACGTCGGTCGCCCGCCCAGTGCATTCAACACCACGATGCGTGAGCGTTCTCCCGTCATGCTGGCTTCACCGCAGGCCGCCTCAAAGCTGATCAACGGAATCTGCCGATCGCGCCAGGTCACTTGCCGCAGATACCACGGCGGCGCATCGCTGGCCGGTTCGCCGCGCTGGAAGTCGATCAGTTCGGCCACGGCAACGTTGGGCAGCACCAGGTGGCGGTCGGCCAGGGGCAGTAGCAGGCCGGTGAGCTGGCTGGTGCGGTGTTCAAGCATGGGACTTGCTCCAATAAGCGATGCTTTCCAGCAGCACCGACTCTTGGTACGGCTTGCCGAGGTAGTCGTTGACGCCAATGGCCATGGCGCGGTCGCGGTGTTTCTGGCCGGTGCGTGAGGTGATCATGATGATCGGCAAGCGCATCAGGCGCGGGTCGTTGCGTATCTGAATGGCCACTTCGAAGCCGTCCATGCGCGGCATTTCGATGTCGAGCAGCATCAGGTCCGGGGTGTGTTCTTCCAGGATGGCGAGGGCGTCGATACCGTCCTTGGCGGTGAGCACGTTCATGCCGTTGCGCTCCAGCAGGCGGCTGGTGACTTTGCGCACGGTGACCGAGTCGTCCACCACCAGCACCAGCAGCGGGCGTTTTTTCAGTGGGTCGTTGAGGATCAGCGGCGCATCCACTGCCTGGGCCGGCAAGGCCGGTTGCCGAGCGCGGATGTGCGCCAGCAGGTCGATGATCAGCACCACATGGCCGTCGCCCAGGATGGTCGCGCCGGTCACGCCCTGCACCCCGGAGAATTGCGGCCCCAGGCCCTTGACCACGATCTCGCGGGTACCGGCCATGGCATCCACGTGCACCGCCACGCGGCGTTCATTGCAATGCACCAGCAGCACCGGGACAGGCTGGTACTGGCCCAGCAGTTTCGGGCGGCTGGCGGTGTGCAGCAGGTCGCCGAGGTAGAACAACTCGTAGCGCTGGCCGCCATATTCATAGTGCGCCGGGTCGTGCTGGTAGTGCCCCGCCAATTCGTGGGGCAGCACGCGCACCAGGCCTTCGATGGTGTTGAGGGGGATCGCGTATTGTTCGTCCGCGCAGTGCACCATCAGCGCACGATTGACCGACACGGTAAACGGCAGGCGAATGCGAAAATGCACGCCCATGCCCGGCGTCGAGTCGATCACCATGGAGCCGCCGAGCTGGCGCACTTCTTCATGCACCACGTCCATGCCCACGCCGCGCCCGGAAATCTGGGTGATTTTTTCGGCAGTGGAAAAGCCCGGCTGCAGGATGAACTGCAACACGTCACGGTCGCTGATCTCTTGATGGGGCGCGAGCAGGCCGCGCTTGATCGCCTTGCGTCGCACCGCTTCGAGGGGCACACCCGCGCCGTCGTCACGCATGTCGAAGACGATGTCGCCGCCTTCGTGGGTCAGGTCCAGGGTGATGCGGCCCTTTTCCGGTTTACCCGCAGCCAGCCGCACTTCGCGGGACTCCAGGCCGTGGTCGACGGCGTTGCGCAGCATATGCTCCAAGGGGGCCGCCATGCGTTCCAGCACATTGCGGTCCATCTCGCCTTCGGCATTGCCGACGATAAACTCCACGTCCTTGCCCAACTCGCCCGCCACTTGCCGCACGATGCGCTTGAGGCGTGGCAACATGCGCTCGAAAGGCACCATGCGCGTGCGCATCAGGCCTTCCTGCAATTCGGTGTTGATGCGTGCCTGTTGCTGCAGCAGGTTGTGGGCATCCTGGTTGCGGCGCTCAAGGGTGTCCTTGAGATCGAGCAGGTCGGAGGCAGATTCGGACAGCGCACGGGCCAGCTGTTGCAGCTGCGAGTGGCGGTCCATTTCCAGCGGGTCGAACTCTTCGTAGCCCAGGCGTTCAGCCTCGGCTTGCTGGCGGCTCAAGAGGCGGCCCTGGGTTTCGCTGTCGAGCCGGCGCAATTGGTCGCGCATGCGCTCGATGGTGGTTTCCATCTCACTCAAGGCAATGCGCGCATCCTTGACTTGCTGCTCGATACGCCCACGGAAGATCGAAGTTTCGCCGGCCAGGTTGACCAGGTCATCGAGCAAGTCGGCAGAGATTTTCACCATGTCGGCAGCCGGATCGGCGACCGCTTCGGCCTTGCCCGCCGGCAGCGCCACCGGTGTGACCGGCTCATCACTGGGGTGCACCAGGCTCTTGATGCGCTCGATGAGTTTATCCACCGAACCCACCGGCAATCCCTCGGCCACGGCGTCGATCATTTGCGCCAGGCGATCATGGCAACCTTGCAGCAGTGCGAACAACTCAGGGGTCGGCGCGAGCAAACCGGCGGAAAGCCCTTCGTAAAGAAATTCCAGCTCATGGGCCAGATCGCCGATCGGCCCGATCTCGACCATGCGTGCACCACCCTTGAGGGTGTGCAGGTCACGCAGTAGGGTTTCCACTTCCTGGCGATTGCCCGGCTCGTCTTGCCAGCGCAAAAGCGCGCTGCCTGAGCTGTCGAGGATATCGGCGGCTTCTTCGAGGAATATATCCAGCAATTCCGGGTCGGCACCCGAGGCTGGCGCCACCGCAGCCGGCGCTGCCGGGCTGCTGGCCTGGCGCAATTGCCGCAGCCTTTCGATCAGTTCGGCACCGTCACTCAGGGGGTGCTGTTGTTGCAGCTCTTCCAATTGTTGGGCCAAGCGTTCGTGGCTGGCCATCAGTGCCTGGGACAGCTCGACGGAATAGCTGTATCGGCGGTCTACCAGCCCCTCATAAACGCATTCGAGCTCATGGGCCAAGTCGCCCACCGAGTCGATTTCGGCCATGCGCGCACCACCCTTGAGGGTGTGCAGATCCCGCTGCAACGAGGACAAGGGCGCAGCGCTGTCCGGCTCCAGTAACCAGCGCTTGAGCGACTGGCCGGCGCTGTCGAGGATGTCTACGGCCTCCTCAAGGAAGATCTCGACAATCTCGTCGTCCATCGCGGTGGCGTGATCCAGTTGCGCGGTGGCCGCGCCCAACTCGGAGATACTCAGGGTGCGGCTGCCGTCGCTTTTGATCAGGCCCGTGGCGGACGGGTCCAAGGCTTCGTCCAGCAACTCGCGCAACGCCTGCAGACGTGCGGGCGCGGGGCTGATTTCCTGACCGGCGGCCAACTGGTCGAGCATGTTGATCAGCGCGTCATGGGCCTGTTCGGCCTCGTGGAAGAACCGGGCGCTGACCGCCAGGCTGCTTTCTTCCACCGCGCCATACAGGTCGAGCAAGGCTTCGCACAACGCGTCGATAGGATGCAGGTCGGCAAGGTGCGCGCCCTCGCCCAGGGTGGTCAGTTCGTCCAGCAACGCCGTGAGTTCCTGACGGTCGCCGGGGTGTTGCTGCCAGCGGCGCAGCAGGCTTTCGGCGTCGAGCAGGATGTCCATGCCCTGGGCCAGGAAGTTGGTGATCAAGTGCGGGTCACGCTTGACGCGCAGGCCGGCCGTGGGCGCGTCGAGCAAGGCGGCCAGTTGATGCTCCAGCAGGTGTTGGGTGCGGCTGATCACGCTGGCCGCGCCGTGGATCGGCGCCAGGGGATTGTTGTCCAGGTCACGCACCCCGCGCTGGAACAGCCCTTGTGCCTCAAGCAACAACGCCACTTCGTCCTTGTCCAGCGGCACGCGGTGGGCCTTGTACTCACGGGTGAGGTGATCCAGCGGGCGCGCCAGTTCGGCGATGGGCAACACGCCGGCCATGTAGGCGCTGCCCTTGAGGGTGTGCAAGGCGCGCTGCAGTTCATCGCTGACCTGCAGCGGCACCTGCTCGGCGGCCTGTTGCAGGAAGTGGTCGAGGCTGTCCAGATGGCCCAGGGCTTCGTTGCGGAAGATCTCCAGCAGCATTGGGTCATGGGGCTCGGTGGTCGACGTTGCAGCGCCACTGGCCAGGGCATGGGCACGGGCGGCCAAGGCGTCGACTTCATCGCGCTGGCGCTGGTCGTCGCTGGCGAAATCGGCGATCAGCTCCGGCAGCAGGGCCACGGCCTCATCCAACACCTGCCGCACCTCAGGGCCAAGGACTACACTGCGTTCCAGCACGCGATTGAGCAGGTTCTCCACGGCCCAGGCCAGCTCGGCCAGCACCAGGGCGCGCACCATGCGGCCGCTGCCCTTGAGGGTATGGAAAGCCCGGCGCATTTCGCCCTGGGCGGCTTTGTCCGCGCTGTCGGGCAGGTAGCGATGCAACACGTCGAGGACTTCATCGGTTTCTTCCAGGAAGACTTCGCGCAGTTCATCGTCAATCGGTTCTTCACCGGCCGGCGGCGGCAACAGGCTACCGGGACGCTGCAAGGCTGGAGGGTTGAGACGTGATGCAGGGCTGGCCAAGGCATCGAACTGGGATTGGTTTGGCGCAGCCTCGGTGGACAGCGCCCCCTCGGGCGCAGCCAGGGCCTGCCGCCAGGGTTTTTCCACCGGCAGGTAGCCCAATGCATTCAAGCCCTGGGTGGCCAACTCCAGCACTTTTTCCCCTGCCGCGTCAGGGTCTTGAAGCATGCGCTCGAGGTAGTACTCCAGGCTGCTGACCACCTCGGCGAAATGCGCCAGTTGTGTCGCCGAAGGGGCGGCCTCGTTGATCATCAATTGCTCGTCGACGTAATCGGTGCAACCGCGCATCAGGCTCGCCGCACGCGGCAAGGGAATCATCGCCAGGGCACCACGCACCTGGCTCAGTAGCTCGGGCAAGGACTCCAGGCGCTGACGATCCCAATCAGCCTCAATGCAGTCGATCACCAGCTCCTTGGCTTGGCGCAGGCACTGGCACGACTCACGAATCACCAACTGATGGATCTGGGTCAGGTCGGTGGTGGGCAAGCGGCTGTCTTCACGGCTTTGCGGTTCGACGGTGCCGATCATCCCGGCCAACGTCGCTTCGACATACAGCAACGCGCCGGCCACATCCATCAACACCGCGTCATTGGGTTCGCGCTGCCCCTGGACCAGGCTCAACACCACGGCGAGTTGGTCGATGATCACTTTGCGCGGCTGGCCGAAACCCAGCACCGCGAGGGTATCGGCGATCTGCCGCAACGGCGCCAGCAACGGCTCGAGGTCCTGGGTGTGCTGCCGATCACTGCGCACGAACAGATCCAGGCGTTCCTTGACCCGCACCAGTTCCTCACACAACGCCCCGAGTACCGAGCCCATGGCATTGCGATCCGGCCCGGCCAGCCGTGCACGTTCAGCGTCGACCACGGCGCTGTCGGGCAAGGCTTCGTCCAAGCCGTAGCGTTCCTTCAGGCTCTGCATGCGCGGCGTCGGCCGGGTGACTTTGGCGACGTAGAACAACAGGCTCTTGAGCAACTCATCCGGTGCCGGCTGGTTGATGCCATTGATGCCTTGAACCAGCAAGCGCTTGAGTTGCTTGTCGCTGGCCTTGAGCAGGCTGCGCAGCGCCGGGCTGTTGGCGACCACGCCGGTGAGCATGCCTTCGACCAACGCCGAGGTGACCTGCCACAAAGGCAGCAGCGGCGCACCCTGGCATAGCGCTTCAAGGCGTGCGAACACCCGCGCCATGTCTTCCAGGTTGCTGGGGCCGTGGTCTTCACGCAGCAACCCGGCGAGGGCTTGTTGCAGCAGGTGGCGCCATTGGCGCAACTGCTCATGCAGATCCGGCGTGGCCCGTTGGGCCAGGGCTTGCTCAGGCAACGGTTCGATCGATAGCAGTTGCGGGCTGAACAGGCTGGTTTCCGATAGCAGGCTTTCACCACGGGCGCTGCGCAGGTCGTTGAGCAGCGGTAGCACCACCAGCGGCAAGTCGCGGCGGGCACTGTGCACGCGGTCGAGGTACAGCGGCAGTTGGCCGAGGGCTTGTTGCAGCAGGCGGATACTTTCATCGCGTTGGCCAACTTGCCCGGCCTGTAGCGCAAGGGCCAGTTCCTCGATCTCTTCGGCCAGCAGCGCCGCGCCGTAGAACTCGACTATTTGCAGCGCGCCATGTACCTGATGAATACCGGCCAGGCATTCGCTTAGAGCGTCGTCGTCATGGGTTTCAACGTACGCGTCCAGGGCCGACCGGGCCTGCTTCAGGGTTTCGGCAATATCGCCCTTGACCCATTCGAGGGCCACATAGTCGTGCCGATCAACCATAACTGCTCCGCTTAGAATTCATGAGTTGCTGGTATCTCACAAACAATGGAGAACCAATGGGGGAGCTGGCTTGCCTGCGATAGCGGTGGGTCAGCAACTTATCTGTATCTGACAGACCGCTATCGCAGGCAAGCCAGCTGCCATAGTTGGACTGTGGTGTTCTTCAGGTCGTATTTCAATCATCGACCTGCTTGGGCGGCGGCAAGGTAAAACCCGATACCGACCTGCGCAACTGGCTGGCCATCTTCGCCAGGTTACCAATGCTTTCTGCGGTGGCGGTGGAACCCGACGACGTCTGGGTGGTGATCTGCTGGATCACGTTCATGGTCAGGGAAATCTGCCCCGCCGATGAGGTCTGTTGCTGCGCCGCGTTGGAAATACTCTGGATCAGCGCTGCCAGGGTTTTGGACACGCCTTCGATCTCTTCCAGCGCCACCCCGGCGTCCTGGGCCAGGCGTGCGCCGCGCACCACTTCGGTGGTGGTCTGCTCCATGGAAATCACCGCTTCGTTGGTGTCAGCCTGAATGGTGCGCACCAGGGTTTCGATCTGCCGGGTGGCCGCCGAGGAGCGTTCGGCCAACCGTTGCACTTCATCGGCCACCACCGCAAAACCGCGCCCGGCGTCACCGGCCATGCTGGCCTGGATCGCGGCGTTGAGAGCGAGGATGTTGGTCTGGTCGGCGATGTCGTCGATCAGGCTGATGATGTCGCCAATTTCCTGGGACGATTCGCCCAAACGCTTGATGCGCTTGGCGGTGTCCTGGATCTGCTCGCGAATGTTGTCCATGCCGTGGATGGTGTTGTGCACCACCTCGTTGCCTTTGTTGGCGATCTCTACCGAGCGTTCAGCTACCGCCGAGGATTCGGCCGCGTTGGCCGACACCTGGTCGATGGACTGCGCCATCTGATTGATCGCCGTGGACGCTTCGGCAATCTGCTGGGCCTGATGCTCCGACGCCTGGGCCAGGTGCATGGCGGTGGCCTGGGTGTCCTGCACCGCACCGGCGACCTGCCCGGCAGTGAGGTTGATGGTGGCGACCAGGTCGCGCAGTTGATCCACGGAATAGTTGATGGAGTCTGCGATGGTGCCGGTGAAGTCTTCGGTGACCGAGGCGGTGACGGTGAGGTCGCCGTCAGCCAGGTCTTCGATTTCATCCAGCAGGCGCATGATCGCGTTCTGGTTGCGCTCGTTCTTCTGCGCGGTTTCATGCAGTTGGCGGTTGGTCTCGCGCACCATGACCAGGCCGATCAGGATGATCGAGGCCAGCGCCAGCAAGCCCAGCACGTAACCGCCGATGGTGTCGAAGCTGCGCCCGCTGGCGAGGTTTTCAAAACCCGTGGCCAGGTGCGAGGCTTCATCGAGCAGGGTTTGCGACAGGTTGAAAATATTGCTCGCCGAGGCGCGCACCTGGAACAACTGCGGCGAGGTCTCGAGAATTTCATCCACGGAGCCGGAGACAAATTCGAACAGCTCGGCGATGTCCGCCAGCCGCGCCCGAGCGTCCGGGTCTTCAACCTGGGTGATACGCAGCCCCGGGTTGCCGTTGAGCATGCCATTGAGCACCACGCCAAAACGGTTGGCATCGCGACCGAAGGCATCGGCGGCCTGCACGGCGGTTTCATCCCCCGCCAGCACCGTGTTGACCGCCCCCAGGATACGTTCGGCCAGCAGCGACTGGCGCTGGGCCAACGCCACCTGGCTGGCCGGAGCGCCGCGTTGCAGCAGGATATCGACGACCTTTTCCGACTCCATTTGCAGTTGCGGCACGGTTTCGGCCAGGGTCGCCGCCACCTGGTGCAACGACAACACGGTCTGCTCGCTGGCCAGGATGGCGTCGGTGTTTTTCAGCAGCGCCTCCCAGTCGGTCTGCACCGCCCGCATTTCGGCGCGCACCGCACTGGGCGCCGCCGGCAAGCCGGTTTGCGGGTCACCTTTTTTCAGGTAGCCCCAGCGTTGGGCAAAATCGTTGCGTGCATCGCCCAGCAGCTTGAACGCCGCCGCTTTCCCGGCAGCGGCCTCGGTGGCGTTCTTGGCAATGCGCTGGGACAGCACGCGCAGCTCACCGGCGTGGCCGATGTACTGCTTATCGTAGGTGGACTGGGTGTTGAGGTACGCGAAGTTGGCGAACAGCAGCATGATGAACACGATCAAGGCGATAAACAGCACGATGATCTGCGAACGGCTGCGTGAAGCGGCCTGGGGTTTGGGCGTGGTAGCGGTGCTCATGCGGCAACATCCATGAAGCCAGGGGCCTGGGCCAGGGCGAAGGGGCTGAAGACGTGCCACGGCGGGTCGCCGTCGAACTGGCCCTGAATAAACGGCGCGCTCGAGGCAGCGCTCGCCACCCAGGCATCCAATGGGAAATGCTGCATGCCTACCACCTCATCTACCAGCAGCCCGACAAACAGGTCGTTGAACTCCACCACCAGCACCCGCCGTTGCTTGCGCGCCCTGGACAACTCAAGGCCCAGGAAACCGCCCAGGTCCATCACCGGCAGCAAGCGCCCGCGCAGGTTGGCCACGCCCTTGACCCAGGGCTTGACCCCCGGCATCAAGGTGCAACGTGGCTCATGCAACACCTCGGCGACTTCGCCCATGGGCGCCACGTAGGCGTTTGGCCCTATGCGGAAAGCGATGCCGCTCCAGCGTTGCAGGCGCGTTTCCTGGGACGGCAGGTCCGCGGCCAGCAAGCGGCAGCGGCGGTCGATGTCCAGCAGCAGCTCGAAGGCGGTTTGCGACTCGGTCATGATCGCAAGCCTTAGCCGGCCAGCACCTTGTTCAGGGTGGCAATCAGGGTTTCTTCATCCACAGGCTTGGTCAGGTAGTCCTTGGCGCCCTGGCGTGCGCCCCAGATCTTGTCGGTTTCCTGGTCCTTGGTGGTGATAATGATGATCGGGATACCGTTGGTTTCCGGCTCCTTGGACAACTGGCGCGTGGCCTGGAAGCCGTTGAGGCCGGGCATCACGATATCCATCAGCACCGCGTCGGGCTTTTCCTGGCGGGCCAGGGCCACGCCGTCCGCGCCGTTTTCGGCCTTGAGCACCTGGTGGCCATGCTTTTCCAGCATGCCGGTGAGTTTGTACATTTCGGTCGGCGAATCGTCGACGATCAGAACACGTGCCATGGTTTTCCCCGCTACATTGGTCGGCGCCGGCCCTCGTGAGGCGGCGTCAGTGTGCTTGTTCTACTGCGGCGAACCCAGGCACATAGGCCTTGATCGCCCCCAGCAGTTCTTCCTTGCTGAAAGGCTTGGTCAAAAATTGATCGACACCCACGATGCGCCCCTTGGCCTTGTCGAACAGGCCGTCCTTGGAAGACAACATGATCACCGGGATCGACTTGAACGCCGGGTTGTTCTTCACCAGGGCGCAGGTCTGGTAGCCGTCCAGGCGCGGCATCATGATGTCGACGAAGATAATGTGCGGGTGATGATCGACAATACGGGCCAGGGCGTCGAAACCGTCGATCGCCGTGATGACCTCGCACCCCATGTTCTTCAACAGCGTCTCGGCGGTGCGGCGGATCGTTTTCGAATCGTCGATCACCATCACCTTCAAGGCGTTGGAATGCTGTTCCATATCTGCTCTACCATCGCCACAGCGAATCGGTTTTCGGTGTGTACTGCCTGATGTTGCACAGGATGAACGCCGCAAGCCTTGGAATTCAAGGGCTGCTGCGCCGTGCCAGCCTTTTTAGCACAGTCTCCTGACGCAATCTATCGAGGCACCCGCCCAGTGGTTTTTCCTTGACCCACAACAGCCGCAGCGCCACTCTGACGCCACTTTTATGCGCCCCAATTTGCTAGAGGAAATCCCCATGAGCGTTCGCGTCGGCATTGTCATGGACCCTATCGCCAGCATTTCCTATAAAAAGGACAGTTCGCTGGCCATGCTCCTGGCCGCCCAGGCCCGCGGCTGGACCTTGTTCTATATGGAGCAGCGCGACCTTTACCAGGGTGACGGCGAGGCCCGCGCACGCATGCGCCCGCTGCAGGTGTTTGCCAACCCCGAGAAGTGGTTCGAGCTTTCTGACGAAATCGACAGCCCGCTGAGCGACCTCGACGTGATCCTGATGCGCAAGGATCCGCCGTTCGACATGGAATTTGTGTACTCCACCTACCTGCTGGAGCAGGCCGAACGTGCAGGCGTGTTGATCGTCAACAAGCCGCAAAGCCTGCGCGACTGTAATGAAAAACTGTTCGCCACCCTGTTCCCGCAGTGCACGCCACCGACCGTGGTCAGCCGCCGCGCCGATGTACTGCGTGAATTCGCCGCCAAGCATGGCGACGTGATCCTCAAGCCTCTGGACGGCATGGGTGGCACCTCGATCTTCCGTCACCGCGCCGGCGACCCGAACCTGTCGGTGATCCTCGAAACCCTGACCGCCCTGGGCACCCAGCAGATCATGGGCCAGGCCTACCTGCCGGCGATCAAGGATGGCGACAAGCGTATCCTGATGATTGACGGCGAGCCGGTGGATTATTGCCTGGCGCGCATCCCGGCAGCCGGCGAGACCCGTGGCAACCTGGCGGCCGGTGGTCGCGGTGAAGCGCGGCCGTTATCAGAAAAAGACCGCTGGATTGCCGCTCAAGTCGGTCCAACCCTGCGGGAAAAAGGTCTGCTATTTGTCGGATTAGACGTAATTGGCGAGAACCTCACTGAAATCAACGTCACCAGCCCGACCTGTATTCGCGAGATCGACAACGCATTTGGCACGAACATCGGCGAAATGCTGATGGCCGCCATTGAACGCAAGCTACAAGCCAAGTGACATAGAACAGCCGGACACCTACCAACATTGCGTTATCATGCGCCACCTGTGAAACGCGCGATGTTGGTTTTCTTGTCATGACACTCCCGTCCGATCTGCCCCCCGAATTCTCCCCCAGCGGCGTGCGCCCGGCCGATCGTCTCGGTTTTACCCTGTTTCTCGCTGCCTTGATTCATCTCGCCCTGCTCCTGGGTGTGGGGTTCACCCTGGTCGAACCCAAGCAGATCACCAAGACCCTGGAAATCACTCTCGCCACGTTCAAGAGCGAAAAGAAGCCCGAAAAGGCTGACTTTCTCGCCCAGGACAACCAACAGGGCAGCGGCACCCTCGACAAGAAAGCAGTGCCCAAGACCACCGAGGTAGCGCCCTTCCACGACAACCAGGTCAAGAAGGTCACTCCGCCGCCAGCGCCCAAGCCTGAGGTCAGGCAGGCCACGCCCAAGGCTGCGGTGACCACTGTCGCGCCCAAACCACAAAAAGCCCCGACCCAGCGCGAAAAGGCCAAGACCGAACCCAAGCCCGAGCCAGTGAAACCTGCGCCGACGTTCGACAGTTCGACGTTATCCGACGAAATTTCCAGCCTGGAAGCCGAACTGGCCCACGAGCAACAGCTTTATGCCAAGCGCCCGCGCATCTACCGCCTGAACGCCGCCTCAACCATGCGCGATAAAGGTGCCTGGTATAAGGACGAGTGGCGCAAGAAGGTCGAACGCATCGGCAACCTCAATTACCCGGACGAGGCGCGGCGCCAACAGATTTATGGCAATTTGCGCTTGCTGGTGTCGATCAACCGTGACGGCTCGCTGTATGAGGTGCAGGTGCTGGAGTCCTCCGGCCAGCCGCTGCTGGACCAGGCTGCGCAACGCATCGTGCGCCTGGCCGCGCCCTTTGCGCCGTTCAGCGGCGACTTGAGCGACGTGGACCGCCTGGAAATCATCCGCACCTGGCGGTTCGCCAAGGGCGACCGGTTGTCCAGCAACTGATCGCACAGATCGTTCCCACGCTCCGCGACCAGGCTCGCGCCCGCACTTGTCAGTTCGTCCCTCCAACGCCACACTAGCGGACATGAAAAACGTCAGCCCGACCTACCTCAAGCACCAATTCCTGATCGCCATGCCCCATATGGCCGACCCGAACTTTGCGCAGACCTTGACCTACATCGTCGAGCACACGGCCAATGGTGCCATGGGGTTGGTGGTCAACCGCCCGCAGGAGCTGAACCTGGCCGATATCCTTGAGCAACTGCGCCCGGAAATCGACCCGCCGGCGCGTTGCCAGGGCGTACCGATCTACATCGGCGGGCCGGTGCAGACCGATCGCGGTTTTGTGCTGCACCCCACCGGGCCGACGTTTCAGGCCACGGTAGACCTTGAGGGGGTGTCACTGTCCACATCCCAGGACGTGCTGTTCGCCATCGCCGACGGCGTCGGCCCTGAGCAAAGTGTGATCACCCTGGGCTACGCCGGTTGGGAAGCCGGGCAACTGGAGGCCGAACTGGCCAGCAATGCCTGGCTGACCTGCCCGTTCGACGCTGACATCCTGTTCAACACCGCCAGCGAACTGCGCCTGGAAGCGGCAGCAGCCAAGCTGCGGGTCAACCTCAGCCTGCTGACCAGCCAGGCGGGGCACGCCTGATGGCCTTGCGTCTGATCCTCGGTTTTGACTACGGCACCAAACAGATCGGCGTAGCGGTTGGCCAGGTCATCACCGGCCAGGCCCGCGAGCTGTGCACCCTCAAGGCCCAGAACGGCGTGCCGGACTGGAGCCAGGTCGAAGCCCTGATTAAAGAGTGGAAGCCTGACGCGGTGGTGGTCGGCCTGCCCCTGAACATGGATGGCACCCCCAGTGACATGTGCCTGCGCGCCGAGAAATTCGCGCGCCGCCTCAATGGCCGCTACAACCTGCCCTTCTATACCCACGACGAACGCCTCACCACCTTCGAAGCCAAGGGGGAGCGCCGCGACCGTGGCGGGCAAAAGGGCAGTTACCGCGACAACCCGGTAGACGCCATCGCCGCGGCCTTGCTGTTGCAGGGCTGGCTGGATGAAAACACCGCTTTATTTGAATCCTGACCCGCCGCGATCCTGTGGGAGCGGGCTTGCCCGCGAAGAACGTTAACGATACCGCGATAAGGCTGGATGAACGCGGTGCCCATGAGTTTTTCGCGGGCAAGCTCGCTCCTACATACTTGATAAGGAGCCACCATGAGCTTGCCGAACCCTGCCGAACTGATCAGCCAGATGGCGATACGCCTCAAGGCGCACCTGGAACACCGTGCCATCAGCGAACCGCGTTTTATCGGCATACGCACCGGTGGCGTGTGGGTAGCCCAGGCATTGCTGGAAGCACTGGGCAGCGATTCGCCCCTGGGCACCCTGGATGTGTCCTTCTACCGCGACGATTTCAGCCAGAACGGCCTGCATCCACAAGTGCGCCCTTCGGCCCTGCCCTTCGAGATCGAAGGCCAGCACCTGGTACTGATCGACGACGTGCTGATGAGCGGCCGCACCATCCGCGCCGCCATGAACGAACTGTTCGACTATGGCCGCCCGGCCAGCGTGACCCTGGTGTGCCTGCTGGACCTGGATGCCGGCGAACTGCCGATCAGCCCGGACGTCGTAGGCGCGACCCTGTCGCTTGCCCCCCAGCAGCGGGTAAAATTGTCCGGTCCTACGCCGCTCGAACTCGAACTGCAAGACCTTGTCCTTTAAACCGCCTTGTAAAGAGTCCCCGCGATGACGCCTCTAGATGCCAAGCGCCCGCTGCAGCTCAATGCTCAGGGCCAGTTGCAACACTTCTTGTCCCTCGACGGTTTGCCCCGCGAGTTGCTCACCGAGATCCTCGACACCGCCGACTCGTTCCTGGAAGTCGGTGGCCGGGCAGTGAAGAAAGTCCCGCTGTTGCGCGGTAAAACCATCTGCAACGTGTTCTTCGAGAACTCCACCCGCACCCGCACCACCTTTGAACTGGCGGCCCAGCGGCTGTCGGCCGATGTGATCACGTTGAACGTGTCCACCTCGTCGGCGAGCAAGGGCGAAACCCTGCTCGATACCCTGCGCAACCTGGAAGCCATGGCAGCCGACATGTTCGTGGTACGCCACGGCGACTCCGGCGCTGCGCATTTCATCGCCGAGCATGTGTGCCCGAACGTGGCGATCATCAATGGCGGCGACGGCCGTCACGCACACCCGACCCAGGGCATGCTCGACATGCTCACCATTCGTCGGCACAAGGGCAGCTTTGAAAACCTCTCGGTAGCCATCGTCGGCGACATCCTGCATTCGCGGGTGGCGCGTTCGAACATGCTGGCTCTCAAGGCCCTGGGTTGCCCGGATATCCGCGTGATCGCGCCCAAGACCCTGTTGCCAATCGGCATCGAACAGTATGGCGTGAAGGTCTACACCGACATGGCCGAGGGCCTCAAGGATGTGGACGTAGTGATCATGCTGCGCCTGCAACGCGAGCGCATGGCCGGGGGCTTGTTGCCCAGCGAAGGTGAGTTCTACCGCCTGTTCGGCCTGACCACCGCACGCCTGGCCATCGCCAAGCCGGATGCAATCGTGATGCACCCGGGGCCGATCAACCGCGGCGTGGAAATTGAGTCGGCGGTGGCCGATGGCCCGCAGTCGGTGATTCTCAACCAAGTGACCTACGGCATCGCCGTGCGCATGGCCGTGCTGTCCATGGCCATGAGCGGGCAAACCGCGCAACGTCAATTCGAGCAGGAGCAGGCCCAGTGAAGCTCAGCATTCTCGGCGCCCGAGTCATCGACCCGGCCAGTGGCCTGGACCAAGTTACCGATCTACACCTGGACGCCGGCAAGATCGTCGCCATGGGCGCCGCCCCCGCAGGCTTCAACGCCGGCCAGAGCATCGATGCCAAGGGCCTGGTGGCCGCGCCTGGGCTGGTGGACCTGAATGTCGCCCTGCGTGAACCGGGCTACAGCCGCAAAGGCAATATCGCCAGCGAAACCCAGGCCGCGGCAGCCGGTGGCGTGACCAGCCTGTGTTGCCCGCCCAATACCAAGCCGGTGCTGGACACGTCGGCCGTGACCGAGCTGATCCTCGACCGCGCCCGCGAAGCCGGCAACTGCAAAGTGTTTCCCATTGGTGCCTTGAGCAAGGGCCTGGATGGCGAACAACTCGCCGAATTGATCGCTCTGCGTGACGCCGGTTGCGTGGCCTTCGGCAACGGCCTGGAAAGCTTTCGCAGCACGCGCACCTTGTGCCGCGCCCTGGAATACGCGGCCACCTTCGACTTGACGGTGATCTTCCATTCCCAGGATCGCGACCTGGCCGAAGGCGGCCTGGCCCACGAAGGCGCAGTGGCCAGCTTCCTCGGCCTGCCGGGCATTCCGGAAACAGCAGAAACCGTGGCTCTCGCTCGTGACCTGTTGCTGGTGGAACAAAGCGGCGTGCGTGCGCATTTCAGCCAGTTGACCAGCGCCCGGGGCGTGGCTCTGATCGCCCAGGCCCAGGCCCGCGGCTTGCGGGTCACCGCGGATGTCGCCCTGTACCAATTGATCCTGACGGATGAGGCGCTGATCGACTTCTCCAGCCTGTACCACGTACAGCCCCCGCTGCGCACCAAGGCTGACCGTGACGGTTTGCGTGCGGCGGTGAAGTCGGGTGTGGTGTCGGCGATTTCCAGCCATCACCAACCTCACGAGCGAGACGCCAAGCTGGCACCGTTTGGCGCGACCGAGCCAGGCATCAGCAGCGTGGAGTTGTTGTTGCCACTGGCGATGACGCTGGTGGAAGACGGCTTGCTGGACCTGCCGACACTGCTGGCACGCCTGAGCGCCGGCCCGGCCGAGGCCCTGCGCTTGCCGGCGGGCCAGTTGGCGGTGGGTTCACCGGCGGACTTGGTGCTGTTCGACCTGGCAAGCTCGACGGTGGCTGGTGAGCGTTGGTTGTCCAAGGGCGAAAACTGCCCGTTCATCGGCCACAGCCTGCCGGCGACGGTGCGGTATACCTTGATGGATGGGCGGATCAGCTACCAGGCTTGATAGCTCGCCTATCTAATATGGTTACGGTCAATGTGGGAGCTGGCTTGCCTACGATGCAGGCAAGCCAGCTCCCACACTGCGCTAAAGTGCTCAGCGCCCGCTGTTGCGCTCGGCATTGCGGATCGAGATCTGCGTGTTCAGCGTCCAGAAGTCATACAGCACCCCGATCAGGAACAAACCGCCGGTCAGCAGGTAGATCAGGCCGGTGATCCATTTGCCCTGGTACATACGGTGCACACCAAACACCCCCAGGAACGCCAACAGAATCCACGCGACGCTGTATTCAATCGGCCCAGCGGTAAACCGCAGGTCGGCTTCACGGTCCATGGCCGGGATCAGGAACAAGTCGATCAACCAGCCAATGCCGAACAAGCCGAAGGTGAAAAACCAGATCGTGCCCGTCACAGGCTTGCCGTAATAAAAGCGATGAGCCCCGGTAAAACCGAAAATCCACAGCAGGTAACCAATCGCCTTACTGTGGGTGTCTTGTTGCTGAGCAACCTGTTGATAGGTGTTCATGAAGGACCTCTTTTGCTTCGATAGATAAATTTTTTCATTTTCTTTGTGACTTTTTTACGGGCGCCCGACGTACGGTAAATGGTATCGTCCTGCCCTCAAAGCCTTGTAGCGCCTGACTTGTGTAGGACAATTGCGGCGAATCGTCGCGTTTTTCCTGAGTTTGACCCCAAGGTTCAGTCGACAAACGGCCTGAGAACAGCACAAAAAGCTGTTATAAAGTTGCGCGCAAACCCTTAAGAGCCACGCCTAATGCGACCATTTTTCAAGACATGGCTAACCATTTGCCTATTAATGCCACTGGCCGCCCACGCCACCAATCGTGAGCAACGACTTCCGAACGTTAACGGTTTCACCCCTAAAGTCCATAGCACGCCCAGCACTGCCAAATCGGCAAAGCCGACCGTCAGCCGCCCGACTCAACTGAGCAAGGCCCACGGCAAAGCGCTTTCCACCCAGCTGGCCGTGAACACCAAGCAAAGCAGCAACGTCTTGAGCCGTGCCGTCAACGTGCTCGGTACACCTTATCGTTGGGGCGGCAGCAGCCCAAGTAAAGGGTTCGACTGCAGCGGCCTGGTGAAATATGCATTTAACGATGTAAAAGCGGTGGACCTGCCACGCACTTCCAACGCCATGGCGGCCGGCCATGGGCTGAAGGTTGACCGTAAAGACCTGAAACCGGGCGACCTGTTGTTTTTCAAACTCAAGAGCCGCCAGGTCAATCACGTTGCCATCTACCTGGGCAACGACCGCTTTATCCACGCACCGCGCCGTGGCAAGTCGGTGAGCATCGACACACTGAAAAAGCCGTTCTGGGACAAGAACTACGTGATTGCCAAGCGGGTACTGCCTAAAGAGCAGAACAACAACCTGCGAATCGTGCAGCGCTAAGCCAGGCGCCACTGAAGCTCCCCATTTGAAATGCAATCAAATGTGGGAGCTGGCTTGCCTGCGATGACGGTGTGTCAGTTGGCAGAGAGAGTGCCTGACAGTCCGCTATCGCAGGCAAGCCAGCTCCCACATTGTGTATCTGCCTGTTCTAGATATCTGCCGGTACCCTCGCCTTCTCCCGCGCCTCTTCCCGACTGACCAGCCCCGCGCCGACCAACGCCTTCAAACTCATATCCAGGGTCTTCATCCCCAACGCCCCTCCCGTCTGGATAGCCGAAACCATCTGCGCCACCTTGTCTTCGCGAATCAAGTTACGAATCGCCGGGGTACCCAGCATGATTTCATGGGCGGCCACGCGCCCACCGCCCACCTTCTTCACCAGCACCTGAGACACCACTGCCTGCAACGACTCCGACAGCATCGAGCGGACCATGGCCTTCTCCCCGGCCGGGAAGACGTCTACCAGCCGGTCCACTGTCTTTGCCGCCGATGAGGTGTGCAGGGTGCCGAACACCAGGTGCCCGGTCTCTGCCGCCGTCAGCGCAAGGCGTATGGTTTCCAGATCGCGCAATTCACCCACCAGGATCACATCCGGGTCTTCCCGCAGGGCTGAACGCAGGGCCACCGAGAAACTGTGGGTGTCGCGATGCACCTGGCGCTGGTTGACCAGCGCCAGTTTCGGCCTGTGGATAAACTCGATGGGGTCTTCCAGCGTGAGGATATGCTGGCGTCGATGCCGGTTGAGGTCGTCGATCATCGCCGCCAGGGTCGTGGACTTGCCCGAGCCGGTGGGCCCGGTCACCAGCACCAGGCCGCGAGGAAGGCGGGCGATACGCTGGAACACCTCGCCCAGTCCCAGATCCTCCAGGCTTTGGACCTCCGTCGCAATAGCCCGGAACACCGCACCCACGCCGCGATCCTGGCGGAACACGTTCGCCCGGAACCGGGCGACGCCTGGCAATTCGAAGGCAAAATCCGTTTCAAGAGATGTTTCGAAATCCTTTTGTTGATGTTTATTCAGCAAAGGGCTCAATAAGTCGACCACTTGGGTAGCGTTCAGCGCTGGCCCATCCAGCGGCCAAACCTCGCCATCAATGCGCAGCATCGGTGCCAGGCCGGCTGACAGATGCAGGTCTGAGGCGCCTCGGCTTACGCTGGCCGTCAGCAATTGCGTGATATCCATAGGGCTTTCCATTTCCAGTAGAATGCCGCGGACTCCATATCCACGGGCGCATCTTGAATGTCGACGATAGCAGACAACATCGGCCTGGTTAGCCAGCGCATCCGCGCCGCAGCCGACGCCGTGCAACGTGACGCAAGCAGCATCCACCTGCTGGCCGTGAGCAAGACCAAACCCGCGCAGGCGGTACGCGAAGCCTATGCCGCCGGGCTGCACGACTTTGGGGAAAACTACCTGCAGGAAGCCTTGGACAAACAGGCGGATTTGACCGACCTGCCCTTGAGTTGGCACTTCATCGGCCCCATTCAATCGAACAAGACTCGCGCTATCGCCGAGCACTTCGCTTGGGTGCATTCCGTGGACCGCCTGAAAATCGCACAACGCCTGTCCGAACAACGCCCGGCCGACCTGCCGCCGCTCAATATCTGCATTCAGGTCAATGTCAGTGGCGAAGCCAGCAAGTCCGGCTGTACACCCGCCGACCTGCCGGCCCTGGCCACTGCGATCAGCGCCCTGCCGCGCTTGAAGCTGCGGGGTTTGATGGCAATTCCCGAGCCGACTGAAGACCGGGCGGAGCAGGATGCGGCGTTTGCCACGGTGCGCGACCTGCAAGCCAGCCTGAACCTGCCGCTGGACACACTTTCCATGGGCATGAGCCATGACCTTGAGTCGGCCATTGCCCAAGGCGCCACCTGGGTGCGGATCGGTACCGCCCTGTTTGGCGCCCGCGACTACGGCCAGCCGTGAAATGGCTGACATCCCTCGAAAATAAGGACCTGTCATGAGCAACACGCGTATTGCCTTTATCGGCGCCGGTAACATGGCGGCCAGCCTGATCGGTGGCCTGCGGGCCAAGGGCCTGGACGCCGAGCAGATCCGCGCCAGCGACCCGGGCGCCGAGACCCGCGAGCGCGTCAGCGCCGAACACGGCATCCAGACCTTCGCCGATAACGCCGAGGCCATCCACGGCGTCGATGTGATCGTGCTGGCGGTCAAGCCCCAGGCCATGAAGGCCGTGTGCGAGAGCCTGCGCCCGAGCCTGCAACCTCACCAACTGGTGGTGTCGATTGCCGCTGGCATCACCTGCGCCAGCATGACCAACTGGCTCGGCGCCCAGCCCATCGTGCGCTGCATGCCCAACACCCCGGCGCTGCTGCGCCAGGGCGTCAGCGGTTTGTATGCCACTGGCGAAGTCACTGCGCAGCAACGTGACCAGGCCCAGGAACTGCTGTCTGCGGTGGGCATCGCCGTGTGGCTCGAGCAGGAACAGCAACTGGACGCGGTCACCGCCGTCTCCGGCAGCGGCCCGGCCTATTTCTTCCTGTTGATCGAGGCCATGACGGCCGCCGGCGTCAAGCTGGGCCTGCCCCACGACGTGGCCGAGCAACTGGCGGAACAAACCGCCCTGGGCGCCGCGAAAATGGCGGTCGGCAGCGAGGTGGATGCCGCCGAACTGCGCCGTCGCGTCACCTCGCCAGGTGGTACCACACAAGCGGCTATCGAGTCGTTCCAGGCCGGGGGTTTTGAAGCCCTGGTGGAAACAGCACTGGGTGCCGCCGCACATCGTTCAGCCGAGATGGCTGAGCAACTGGGCAAATAGTCGTCCCTTACCAAGGTAATCAAACATGCTCGGAATCAATGACGCTGCCATTTTCATCATCCAGACCCTGGGCAGCCTGTACCTGCTGATCGTGCTGATGCGCTTTATCCTGCAACTGGTGCGTGCGAACTTCTACAACCCGCTGTGCCAATTCGTGGTGAAGGCCACCCAACCGCTGCTCAAGCCGCTGCGCCGGGTGATCCCGAGCCTGTTCGGCCTGGACATGTCGTCGCTGGTGCTGGCGCTGTTGCTGCAGATTTTGCTGTTCGTGGTGATCCTGATGCTCAATGGCTACCAGGCCTTCACCGTGCTGCTGTTGCCATGGGGCCTGATCGGCATTTTCTCGCTGTTCCTGAAGATCATTTTCTGGTCGATGATCATTAGCGTGATCCTCTCGTGGGTCGCACCCGGCAGCCGTAGCCCGGGTGCCGAGTTGGTCTCTCAGATCACCGAGCCGGTGCTGGCGCCGTTCCGTCGCCTGATCCCGAACCTGGGTGGCCTGGATATCTCGCCGATCTTCGCGTTTATCGTGATTCAGTTGCTGCAGAGCTGGGTGATTCCACGCCTGGCGTACTTTGCCTACATGCCAAAAGAGTTGTTTGGCCTGATCTGAATGCCGTAGCCCCTATGGGAGCTGGCTTGTGTGGGAGCTGGCTTGCCTGCGATAGCATCACCTCGGAGTGTCTGAAAAACCGCGGTGCCTGCATCGCGGGCAAGCCCGGCTCCCACAGAAACCCTTCCCGTATTTTGTATCTGCGTAAGGGTGCAGGCCTTTGCTTGCCGCTAGGGTCCCCGCTCTTTAGACTTACGCCTCATTTAAACGAGAGCAGGGTCGATGCCAGCTGCCTTCCCCCCCGATTCTGTTGGACTGGTCGTGCCACAAGTGGCGCACTTCAGCGAACCGCTGGCCCTGGCCTGCGGCCGTTCGTTGCCAGCCTACGACCTGATCTACGAAACCTATGGCCAGTTGAACGCCACGGCGAGCAACGCCGTGCTGATCTGCCATGCCTTATCCGGCCATCATCACGCCGCCGGCTTCCATAGCGTTGACGACCGCAAGCCCGGCTGGTGGGACAGCTGCATCGGCCCCGGCAAGCCCATCGACACCAACAAGTTCTTTGTGGTCAGCCTGAACAACCTTGGCGGCTGCAACGGTTCCACCGGCCCCAGCAGCCTCAACCCGGAAAGCGGCAAGCCGTTCGGCGCAGACTTCCCGGTGCTGACGGTAGAGGACTGGGTGCACAGCCAGGCACGCCTCGCCGACCTGTTGGGCATCAGCCAGTGGGCCGCCGTGATTGGCGGCAGCCTGGGCGGTATGCAGGCGCTGCAATGGACCATCACTTACCCGGACCGTGTGCGCCATTGCCTGGCTATCGCCTCGGCGCCCAAGTTGTCAGCGCAGAACATCGCCTTCAACGAAGTGGCGCGCCAGGCGATCCTCACCGACCCCGAGTTTCACGGCGGTTCGTTCCAGGAAGCCGGAGTGATCCCCAAGCGCGGCCTGATGCTGGCGCGGATGGTCGGCCACATTACCTACCTGTCCGACGACTCCATGGGCGAGAAATTCGGCCGTGGCCTCAAGAGCGAGAAGCTCAACTACGACTTCCACAGCGTCGAGTTCCAGGTGGAAAGCTACCTGCGTTACCAGGGCGAGGAGTTCTCGGGGCGTTTCGACGCCAATACCTACCTGCTGATGACCAAGGCCCTGGACTACTTCGACCCGGCCGCCAATCACGATGACGACCTGGCGAAAACCTTCGAGCACGCCACGGCCAAGTTCTGCGTGATGTCGTTCACCACCGACTGGCGCTTTTCGCCAGCGCGCTCCCGTGAGCTGGTGGATGCCCTGATGGCCGCCAAGAAAGACGTCTGCTACCTGGAGATCGACGCACCGCAAGGCCACGACGCCTTCCTGATTCCGATCCCACGCTACCTGCAGGCGTTCAGTAACTACATGAACCGTATTTCGCTTGTGAGAACGCCATGAGAGCCGACCTGGAAATCATCCAAGACTGGATCCCCGCCGGCAGCCGCGTGCTCGACCTGGGCTGCGGCGACGGCGAACTGCTGAGCTGGCTGCGCGACCACAAGCAAGTCACCGGCTACGGCCTGGAAAACGACCCGGACAACATCGCCCAGTGCGTGGCCAAGGGCATCAACGTGATCGAGCAGGACCTGGACAAGGGCCTGGGCAACTTTGCCAGCAACAGCTTCGATATCGTGGTGATGACCCAAGCCCTGCAAGCGGTGCACTACCCGGACCGCATCCTCGACGAAATGCTGCGCGTGGGCCGCCAATGCATCATCACCTTCCCCAACTTTGGCCACTGGCGCTGCCGCTGGTACCTGGCCACCAAGGGGCGCATGCCGGTCTCCGACTTCCTGCCGTACACCTGGTACAACACGCCGAACATCCACTTTTGCACCTTCGAAGACTTCGAAGCCCTGTGTGGCGAGCGTGAAGCCAAGGTGATCAACCGCCTTGCCGTCGATCAACAGCACCGCCACGGCTGGGCGAGTAAGCTATGGCCCAACCTGTTGGGCGAAATTGGTATCTACCGGGTCAGCAGTCCTGGCCTGACCGACCACAAAGTTGCCGTCTAATCATCTTCAAGAGGGACGTTCATGAGTCGTTTGGCTATTTTTCTATTGACCGCATGCCTGGGCGCCAGCGCCATGGCCGCCGACACTATCGACGCTAATCGCAAAAAAGACTTTGGCGATATCACCGTTCATTACAACACCTTCACTTCAAGCTTCCTGCCACCCGAGACCGCCCAGAAAGTCGGCGTGGTGCGCAGCAAGGAGAAGGGGTTGATCAACGTGACCGTGATCAAGGGCGTAAGCCCAGTGGCCGCGCAAGTCACCGGCACTATCAAGGACCTGGGCGGCAAAAGCGAGATCCTGACGTTCAAGCAGATCGAAGAAAAAGGCGGCATCAGCTACCTCGCGCCCTACACCGTGACGCAACGGGAATACAAGACCTTCACCATCAACGTTGAAACCGGCGGCAAGGCCCACGGCTTCCAATTCAACCAAGAACTGTTCCCGGCCCAATGATGAACCTCACCCAACTCGTACTCGCCAGCCATAACGCCGGCAAACTCAAAGAACTGCAGGCCATGCTCGGTGAGTCTGTGCAACTGCGTTCGATCGGCGAGTTCAGCCAGGTCGAACCGGAAGAGACCGGCCTGTCGTTCGTTGAGAATGCCATCCTCAAGGCCCGCAATGCTGCGCGTATCTCTGGTCTGCCGGCCCTGGCGGATGATTCGGGCCTGGCCGTGGATTTCCTCGGCGGCGCCCCTGGTATCTACTCGGCCCGTTACGCCGACGGCCGGGGCGACGCAGCCAACAACGCCAAGCTGCTCGACGCCCTCAAGGACGTGCCGGAGGCCGAGCGTGGTGCGCAGTTCGTTTGCGTATTGGCCCTGGTGCGACATGCCGATGATCCGTTGCCGATTCTGTGCGAGGGCCTGTGGCACGGGCGCATCCTGCACGCGGCCAGCGGTGAACATGGCTTTGGCTATGACCCGCTGTTCTGGGTGCCGGAGCGCAATGTCTCCAGCGCTGAACTGAGCCCGGCCGACAAGAATCAGATCAGCCACCGCGCCCGCGCCATGGCGTTGCTGCGCCAGCGCCTGGGTTTGAAATGACCCAGAACACCTCTGCGCAGCCGCTGATCCACGGTGGCGCGCAAACACCACGGGCGGCCCTGCCCCATCTGCCGCCTCTTGCGCTGTATATCCACATCCCGTGGTGCGTGCGCAAATGCCCGTATTGCGACTTCAACTCCCACACCGCGAGCAAAGTGCTGCCGGAAGAAGAGTATGTGGATGCCCTGCTGGCCGACCTGGACCAAGACCTGCACGCCGTATATGGCCGTAAGCTGAGTTCGATCTTCTTTGGCGGCGGCACGCCCAGCCTGTTCAGCGCGGCTGCACTGGGCCGCCTGCTCAAGGGCGTTCAAGCGCGTATCCCGTTTGCTGGCGATATTGAGATCACCCTGGAAGCCAACCCAGGGACGTTCGAACAAGAGAAGTTCGTGGCGTACCGCAAGCTGGGGATCAATCGCCTGTCCATCGGCATCCAGAGCTTCCAGCAAGAGAAGCTTGAAGCCCTGGGCCGCATCCACAATGGCGATGAAGCCGTGCGCGCAGCCGGCATGGCGCGCCAGGCCGGGTTCGACAACTTCAACCTGGACTTGATGCACGGCCTGCCCAACCAGTCCCTGGAGGACGCCTTGGGCGACCTGCGCCAGGCCATTGCACTCAAGCCGACGCACCTGTCCTGGTACCAACTGACCCTGGAACCCAACACCGTGTTCTGGAACCAGCCACCCGCGTTGCCGGAAGACGACACGCTGTGGGATATCCAGGAAGCCGGCCAGGCACTGCTCGCCGAACACGGTTACGCACAATATGAAGTCTCGGCCTACGCCCAACCGGGGCGGCCGGCGCGGCATAACCTCAATTACTGGAGCTTTGGCGACTTTATCGGCATCGGCGCCGGGGCCCACGGCAAGCTCAGCCACCCGGACGGGCGCATTATCCGCACCTGGAAAACCCGTGCACCAAAGGACTACCTCAACCCGGCCAAAAGCTTCCAGGCCGGCGCGAAAGAACTGACCAACGATGAACTGCCGTTCGAGTTTCTGATGAACGCGCTGCGCCTCACCGAAGGGGTTGATGCCAAGCTCTACGCTGAGCGCACCGGCCTCGATCTGGCGAGCCTCGATGAAGGCCGCCGCGACGCAGAACAAAGTGGATTAATGCAGGTCGAACCGTCACGCCTGGCGGCCACCGACCGCGGGCAACTCTTTCTCAATGACCTGTTGCAGAAGTTTTTGAGCTGATAGCTCTTAAGGAAATCGAATGGATCTGGTACTCGACCTGCTCGCCACCGTATCCCGCTGGAGCCGTAGCAACCTGTCGGAAATCTCGTTGGCCCTTGTGGGCTGTTTGCTGGTGCTGTTCGGCGCCGACATCAAGGGCTGGGTCGAAGCGCGCCTGGGCAGCATCGCCGGCGCCTTGCGCGTCCCCCTGATGGCCCTGCTGTGCCTGATCGGCAGCGGTGCGGCGTTGATCTATGCCACGCCGTGGATTGTGCGGGGGTTGAGCCAGTTCAATAACTACAGCCTGGCGCCGGTGTTGATCGTGGTGCTGGTGTTGATTGGCGTGGTAGCAGACCGCCGCTGATCCAGCAGGCACTACAAAACACATGTGGGAGCTGGCTTGCCTGCGATACAGACACCTCGGTGTATCAGTGATACCGAGGTGATGCTATCGCAGGCAAGCCAGCTCCCACATTTGATTGCGTTTCAAACTGATGACTGTTTAAGCCAGCTTCTCGAATTTCAAATCCCACACCCCATGCCCCAATCGCTCGCCACGGCGTTCGAACTTGGTGATCGGCCGCTCGGCCGGGCGTGGCACGCATTTGCCGTCTTCGGCCAGGTTGCGGTAGCCGGGGGCGACATTCATCACTTCCAGCATGTATTCCGCGTACGGTTCCCAGTCGGTGGCCATGTGCAGGATGCCGCCCACTTTCAGTTTGCTGCGCACCAGCTCCGCGAAGGACGCCTGGACGATACGGCGCTTGTGGTGACGAGCCTTGTGCCATGGGTCGGGGAAGAACAGCATCAGGCGGTCGAGGCTGTTGTCGGCGATGCAGCGGTTGAGCACTTCAATCGCATCGCAGTCGTAGACCCGCAGGTTTTTCAGGCCTTGGGTCAGCACACCGTTGAGCAGTGCGCCGACGCCTGGGCGGTGCACTTCCACACCGATGAAATCCTGCTCCGGCGCGGCTGCGGCCATTTCCAGCAGGGAATGGCCCATGCCGAAACCGATTTCCAGGGAGCGCGGGGCCGAACGGCCGAACACTTGGTCGTAATCCACCGGCGCATCGGCCAGGGGCAACACGAACAGCGGCGTGCCCTGCTCCAGGCCCTTTTGCTGGCCTTCGGTCATGCGGCCGGCGCGCATCACAAAACTCTTGATGCGGCGGTGCTTGGACTCGTCGCCCTCTTCCACGGTGTTCGGCGTTTCGTTTGATTCAGTCATCAATAGCTCTTACTTGATCAGACCATCCAGCGGCGAAGAGGCGCTGGCATAGAGTTTTTTCGGCATGCGCCCGGCGAGGTAGGCCAGGCGGCCCGCGACGATGGCGTGGTTCATGGCTTGGGCCATCATGATTGGTTGCTGGGCATGGGCAATGGCCGAGTTCATCAGCACCGCGTCGCAGCCCAGTTCCATGGCGATGGTTGCGTCGGAGGCAGTGCCCACGCCCGCATCAACCAGCACCGGGATCTTGGCTTCTTCAAGGATGATCTGCAGGTTGTACGGGTTGCAGATGCCCAGGCCGGAACCGATCAAACCAGCCAGCGGCATCACCGCAATGCAGCCGATTTCTGCCAGTTGGCGCGCGATGATCGGGTCATCGCTGGTGTAGACCATCACGTCGAAGCCTTCCTTGACCAAGGTCTCGGCGGCCTTGAGGGTTTCGATCACATTGGGGAACAGGGTTTTCTGGTCGGCCAGCACTTCCAGCTTCACCAGGTTGTGGCCGTCGAGCAGCTCACGAGCCAGGCGGCAGGTGCGCACGGCTTCGATGGCGTCGTAGCAGCCAGCAGTGTTTGGCAAAAAGGTGTAGCGCTCCGGCGACAGCACTTCGAGCAGGTTCGGCTCGCCCTCGATCTGGCCGAGGTTGGTGCGGCGTACGGCGAAGGTGACGATCTCGGCACCCGAGGCTTCGATGGCCAGGCGGGTTTCTTCCATGTCGCGGTACTTGCCGGTGCCGACCAGCAGACGGGACTGGTAGGTACGACCGGCCAGGACGAAAGGCTTGTCGCTACGAACGATGCTCATGGGAAATCCTCTGGTTGGATGAGGTTCTGCAGAATGCGTTGCGGCCGTGGCGGGCTAGCCGCCGCCGATGGCGTGGACCACTTCGATCTGGTCACCTTCGGTGAGCGCAGTCTCGGCGTGCTGGCTACGCGGGACGATATCCAGGTTGAGCTCCACTGCGACGCGACGCCCGGTCAGGTCCAGGCGGGTCAGCAGGGCCGCAACGGTTTCGCCGTCGGGCAGTTCAAAGGGTTCGCCGTTCAACTGAATGCGCATGCCACGGGCCGCCATCGTTTTTAGGGGCCCGCATTCTAGCGCGATTGGAACCTGAAGGTCAGCTCCAAGCGTCAAGCGGTCAAAGCTGCAAACGCCACGCCGCCAGGCCCAGGAAGAACCAGCCGAGCAGGAACGCCAGCCCGCCAAACGGCGTGATGATCCCCAGTTTACTGATGCCGGTCATCGTCAGCACATACAGGCTGCCCGAGAACAGCAGGATACCGACGGTAAACGAAATACCCGCCCAAGTGACCAGCCGGCCCGGAATATGCGCCGCCAGCAAGGCCACGCCGAACAGTGCCAGGGCATGCACCAACTGGTAGGTCACACCGGTATGGAAGATCGCCAGGTAGTCGGAGCTCAGGCGGTTTTTCAGGCCGTGGGCGGCGAACGCGCCCAGGGCGACACCGGTAAAGCCGAAAAAGGCAGCCAGCATCAGAAAGCTACGCAGCATGGGGAACTCCAGTCAGACTCATCGGGCAGGGTCTGTATAATGGCCCGCTCAACGGGTTCGGCCAAGCCATCTCTATGCTGCGTGTCCTCTTCAAACGCTTTCTCAACGTCGTGAAATGGTTTGCCATCGGCAGTGTGTTGCTGGTGCTGCTGTTTCGTGTGGTGCCGCCACCGTTCACTGCGCTGATGGTGGAGCGCAAGGTCGAGTCCTGGGTCGACGGTGAGCCTATCGACCTGCAACGCAGCTGGGTGCCGTGGGATGAGATTTCCGATGACCTTAAAGTGGCGGTGATGGCCGGTGAAGACCAGCGCTTCCCGCAACATTGGGGCTTTGATTTTGGCGCGATCCAGGCCGCGATCCTGCACAACGAACGCGGCGGCTCGATTCGCGGCGCCAGTACGCTGAGCCAGCAAGTGTCGAAAAATCTGTTCCTGTGGGCCGGCCGCAGCTATTTGCGCAAGGGCCTGGAAGCGTGGTTTACCGGGTTGATCGAGGTGCTGTGGCCCAAGGAGCGAATTCTTGAGGTGTACCTCAACAGCGTGGAATGGGATGAGGGCGTGTTCGGCGCAGAGGCAGCGGCGCGGCACCATTTTGGCGTGAGCGCCAAGGGGCTTTCGCGGCAGCAGGCCAGTTACCTGGCGGCGGTATTGCCCAATCCACGGGTGTGGAGTGCCAGCCATCCGACGGCCTATGTGGCACGGCGGGCGGCGTGGATTCGCCAGCAGATGAGCCAATTGGGCGGGGATGGTTACTTGGTGGAGCTGAACAACTCTCGAAAGGCACCCTGGTCCGACTGACACAATATGGGACCTGTGGGAGCTGGCTTGCCTGCGATGACCATAGGTATCTACACAACTTCGGTACGACGCTAAACCTGTGGCGAGGGAGCTTGCTCCCGCGACGGCCTGGCAGCCGACGCTGATCTAACTGACGCACCGCGATCCAACTGTGGGAGCTGGCTTGCC
>NZ_WJZM01000052.1:0-40741 GCF_021609545.1 Pseudomonas sp. PA-1-6B | reverse complement strand
GCAGCAAAACTACCTCTACCAACGCCAATACGACTACGACAAAAGCGGCAACCTCACCCGCCTGCTCGACACCCGCAAGGGTGAACACCTTTACCGCTACGACCCCCTCGCCCGCCTGACCCGCGCCGATCACTCGCAAGACGTACAGGAACGCTTCGCCCACAACCCGGCCGGCAACCTGCTGATGCAAGACCGCCCCGGCCCGGACATCGTCGCGGCGAATCATCTGATGATCCAGGGCGACCGTCATTACCACTACGACGCCTTCGGCAACCTCATTCGCGAACGACGCGGCAAAGGCCAGCAACTCGTCACCGAATATCACTACGACTGCCAGCATCGGTTAGTCAGCATCACAAAACCGAACGGCCAAACCGCCAGCTATCGCTATGACCCATTTGGACGCCGCATCAGCAAGACCGTAGACGGCAAGACCACCGAGTTTTTCTGGCAAGGCGACAAGCTGATTGCCGAACACCATGCAGAGCGCCATCGCAGCTATCTCTACGAACCCGACAGCTTCCGCCCATTGGCACTATTGGAAGGTTTCGGTCCACAAGCCACAACGCCCTACCACTACCAACTCGACCACCTCGGCACCCCGCAGGAACTGACCAGCCCCGAAGGCGAAATCGTCTGGTCCGCCCACTACCGCGCCTACGGCCAGATCGCCCGGCTCGACGTGGGAAAAGTCGACAACCCACTGCGATTTCAAGGCCAGTATTTCGATGCGGAAAGCGGCCTGCACTACAATCGCCATCGCTACTACAATCCGGATATTGGTCGTTACCTGACGCCAGATCCAGTGAAGCTGGCGGGTGGGATCAATGGGTACCGGTATGTGCCCAATCCGACGGGATGGGTAGACCCGCTAGGCTTGAATTCATGCCCAGGCGATGATGGGTGTAAAAAGCAAACGAGTGCTGACGATCCATCCTACAAGTCGAGCGTGGATGATGGACAGCCTTCAGCTCCTCTTGTTCACGGAGTAGACGCAACCTTCTTAAATAGAACACACAGCATTGAAGGGAAGCGGTCAACCAAGCGTGTGGAAGAAATTGCTCGCAGTATGCGAAACGACGGATACGATAAAAATACGCCAATAGACGTTTTTGAGTATAACGAGCAACGCTATATTGTTGATGGGCACCACCGAGCTGCCGCTGCAAGACAAACAAAGACGCCAGTCACCATAAAACTAATCCAGAATATAGGTGACCATAACAGCTCGTTCAACAGCACCCAGGACGTAATAGACGCTTCAAATGCAGTAGGACTGGATAGACTGGAAAGGCCTAGACGATGAGAGTTCAGACGCTAGAACATTTGATCACAGAATACTTGGAACAAGTAAAAAAGGCTACCGACTTACTTGAGCAAGTGTTTGGAACCAAAAATATCATTGGTCTGTGGCGATCCAAAAAAATCCCGCAGCGTGGGACGGTCGCTGCAAATGTCACCTACGAGCTGCACGGTATTGGTTGCAGTGTTTACTTATCTGAAATATGTGTCGACTTTGATTACGGCCCGGACGATAGGGTCGACGGTTTCGACTCGTGGAGGCTGTATATGTACGCATGCGAAACACCCAGCAAGTATAAAAAATATACAGATAAACAAGCCTTGGAACGTGAGTTCAATGCGTACCTAAAAAAGGGCAAAGCCAAGAAAATCGAAGGGTCCACATCTAATTTGTACTTCATACAGTCTTGATGCCGTTCAGGTAAATCTCCTTACCCTAGACACTCTGAATATCGAATATGGGATGGGACTTGACCTCGATAACTGTGAACCAGCCAATGCATGTGCAAACTGACCCAACAACATCGGAGGTAAGCCTTGGTGCCGATCAGTCAAGCGAACGCAATACTCAAAGCAACGAAGATCAAAAGTGGGAGCTGGCTTGCCTGCGAAAGCGGTAGTGCAGTAACAGAGGCAGTGACTGACACACCGCCTTCGCGGGCAAGCCCGCTCCCACAGGGGATCTGCGCTTAACAGACTGGAATCCTTCCCACATTCACACCCACGGCGCCACTCTTTCCCACCGATGGTTTGGATGAGGCTTTTCGCAGAACGGGTATACCCAGGTCCGAATACAGCGTATCGAAATGGGGCAAAGACCAATATGGCAAATCATTTCCAACAGAATGGCGAGTACAAACCGGTCCCAATAGAGGAGCGGAAGTGAATATTGACGATCCTATGCTCGTGCCAAGTAAAGAAGGTCCGAAATCACCTCATATTGGCTATCAAACACCTGGAAAGAGAGGCGACGGAGGAGCCAAAAGAGGCCATATACTGCTCCAACTGGTTCCTGTCAGCCGGTCCAGAATAGGTGTCCCCTGATGAGTTACCTGGAAGACGAAATAGACGAAGCCTGTAATGCGCTGAACCTCGACGCTGGAAAGCTTGATTCGAGCGAACTCAACTTGTTGATAAGCTCTCTGACGAGAAAATTCTTCAAAGCGCAGAGCAATGTGCTTGATCCCATCGAACTGAACGAGAAAAGCACCGAACACAACCCTGACTTTTGGAAGGAGATGCCGCATCGCATTAGCGGGAATGGCCTGGTTCTGCTGGTATTTGACTCAGCGTATAGCGCCTGGAGAATGGAAAACGCTCGAGTGATAGCCTCTGTGTTAGGCGAAACCACCGGATATCCGTTTTGGATAACCGATAAAGAGCTGACGTTCTTGGTACACATGGATGATCATGACTGTGTCATTTGGGCATGAGGGTCACTCCGCCTAAATTGCAGCCTATGACCCCCATAGCCAGCCCCAATTCGCCACCCTGCCCACCTCAACCTAGACTCTGTCCAAGTTGTTTCAACGGACAGAGGATTCACCACCATGGGCAAACGTCACCCCAACCTCCCCGCCTGGCAATGGCGTCAGTACCCACAGAACCATCAGCACCCAACCAACCTGGCGTTGCACCTGATTGCCGTGCCGCTGTTTATCGTCGGTTTCCTGCTGATCGTGTCGGGCGTGTTCAGCCTTAGTCTGGCCAGCTTCGCCGTCGGCGTGATTGGTATTGTCGCGGGCCTGGCGTTGCAGCGTCACGGCCATAGCCTGGAAGCCCAGGCCAGTGAGCCGTTCAGTGATCGCAAAGATGCGGTGCAGCGCCTGGTGGTCGAGCAGTTCGTGACCTTCCCGCGCTTTGTGCTCAGCGGTGGCTGGTGGCGCGCCTGGCGGCAGCGGCACCACCACTGACCGGCGGGTTCAGGCGAACACCACCACGGTCTGACGGCTGAGGGCGATCAACTCGCCGGTCGGGCTCCACAAGGCAGCGGCAGCGTGGCCATAGCCGTCGCGGGCGTGTTCGATGTTGACGTGGTACTGGCACCAGTCGAGCGTAGTCAGGTCTTGCAGCGGCTGGATGAACTCGATGGTCCAGGTCAGGGTGCTGCCCGGCGCGGGCTTTTTCAGGTGTGGCAGCAACGCCGGTGGCCAGGCGTCGACCAGGGCGAGGATATGCGCCTCGGTCAGTGGTTCTTCTTTCACATCCCCCCGCAACCGTACCCAGCCACCCATGTCGCGGGACTTATTGCCGGTAAACGGCAGGCCACCCACGGCCCAACGCATCGCCAGGTGGCGCATGAACTCAGGGGTAACGCCCTTGATGTACGGCAGTTCCTGGCACTCATCCCAATGTTTGAATACCGGTGGCGGCTCACTTGCCACGTCAATTTCGGAGGGGCGAGAGGCGCCAAAACTGGCCTGGACCAGGGTCGCCACTTCACCGTTCTGCACCACGCGCCCGAGCAACTGGCTGACCGCCTTGCCTTCGCGCAGCACTTCGACTTGATAACTGGCAGGTACATCCGGCGCTACCGGGCCGACAAAGGTGATGGCCAGCGAGCGCAGCGGTCGATCCGCCGGCACCTGGGCGCGCAGCGCCTCGTACTGCAAGGCAGCGACCAGGCCGCCAAAAGTGGCCCGGCCCTGGGCCCATTCGGCAGGAATGGTGACATCCAGCGGATTGCTACGGGCAGCGTCGAGCAAATCACTAAAGCGCATGGCGACCTCACATCAAGAAAATCCTGGAGGAATCTTAACCATCGAATTGCGCAGGCACAGCGCCCATTCCGGCCAAAAACCGGACCGGTTTAAAAACACTCGGCGCTGAGCGTGTCCAGCACGCGGTCGGCCTTGCCTTGCGCCTTGAGCATGGTGCGCTGCCACACCGCTACGCAGGGTTGCAGGTCCGGCTCGTGCCCGGCCTGGGCCAGCCACTGCCAACAGTCATGCCAGTCACCCAGCGCGCTCTGGGCTTTCTTCAAGTGCGACAGGGCCTTGGTGGGTAATTTGTCCAGCTCGGGATACGCCTCGGCGGCATAGCGCACGCGCTTGATCAGCAACCGTAGTCGATGACGGTCATGATCGGGATCCTTCAGCGCCTCATCGAGTCTCTGCGATTGCTTGGCCAGGCGTTTCTGGATACGCGGGCGCAAGCCCTTGAGCAGTTTCTGGTGCTGTGACGCGCGGATAAACCGTGGGAACGCATCCAGGATCAGCAGCAAGTGCGCCAGCTCCGGGCTTTGCGCCACCTGGCGATAAGCCTCGGGCTGCAGACGCAGGCGACGATCAGCCGCGTCGTGATAGCCGTGCTGATGCAAATACGCCGCCAGCACCTCTCGGTCGCGTAGCGGCGTAGTCAGTTGGCCAACCGTGCTGGCGGCCAATTCAAGCTGTTCGACACCGGGCAGCCCGCGCAAAGGGCGCAACAGGCTGCGCAGGCGGCGTACCGTGGTGCGCAAATCATGCAAGGCTTCATCGTCAGTGACGGCGGCGAGGCGAGCCTGGCAGCTCAGTAACCCTACTTCCAGGCCAATGACCTGAGCGACTAACTGATTGACCAATGCTGACATCCTGCCCTCACTTTCCGATGAAAAATCCTATCCGCCCTGGGTTATCGCCCGGCGCGAGACTCACGAATGTAGAACCGCGCCTTTTCGGCCTTGTTGGAGCAACCCTCGAACGCCTCGAACTGCTGCTGAGTCTTGGCGCCAGTCAACAGCGACAACGCCTTCGAATAGCTGACAGTGCCGGCAAAACCTTCGGCCTTGGCCAGGTCCAGCTCTTTCCAGGCGGCGTCCAATTGCGAGCCACAGCTGTCGCGATACGCGGTTTTCCCGGCACAGCCAGCCAAGGCCAACACGATCACAGGCACACAGATCCAGGCTTTCATTGATGACACCTCAAATATACAAATTCAGTCGTAGCCTGTAGACGTTGCCTACAGGGAAAAGTGCCTTGTCCTTAGCCTGAAATCAGTAGTACCTATTGCCAGAGCATACCCGAGCCTGATCGCCAGCCTGGAAAAATATTGCGCGCTGTCAGCAAGGATTGAAGCAGGCCCCTTGATGGGTGCATTGTGGGCCCCTGTTTTGCGAAGGATCTGGCCATGAAGAAACGTGTTGCCTTAGTGCTGGGCTCCGGTGGTGCCAGGGGCTACGCCCATATCGGGGTGATCGAGGAAATCGAACGACGCGGCTATGACATCGCCTGTATCGCCGGCTGTTCCATGGGCGCCGTGGTGGGTGGGATCTACGCCGCAGGCAAGCTCGACGAGTACCGCAACTGGATCGAAAGCCTGGACTACCTCGACGTATTGCGCCTGGTAGATGTGAGCTTTCGCCTGGGAGCGATTCGCGGTGAGAAGGTGTTCGGGCAAATCCGCAAGATTGTCGGCGATATCAATATCGAGGAGCTGCGCATCCCCTACACTGCCGTCGCCACCGACCTCACCAACCAACAGGAGATCTGGTTCCAGGAAGGCTGCCTGCACCAGGCCATGCGCGCATCGGCGGCCATCCCCAGCCTGTTCACACCGGTGATGCAGGGCAACCGCATGCTGGTGGACGGCGGCCTGCTCAACCCGCTGCCCATCGTTCCGGTGGTGTCGAGCCATTGCGACTTGATCATTGCGGTCAACCTCAATGCCACCAACCAGAAACACTACCAATTGCCGGTGATCCAGCGCCCGCCGGCGTTCAAGAGCCGCTTCAACAGCCTGGCCAAGTCACTGGGCTCCCACCTGCCCTTTCGCCGCAAGCAGGCCGAGCAGTTGATGAAGCTGGAACAAGAAGCCTTGCAGGCCCAGGCCGCCGAAATCAACCCGTGGCTGGAGTCTGCCGAACCCGAAGCCCAGCAACCTGCCGCGGCGCCGGAGAAAGCCGGCGCACCGAAGTCGGCCACCGGCTCGTTCATCATCGACAACGTCGGGCCTGCCTCGCTGCTGGACCTGATCAACCAGAGTTTCGAGGTGATGCAAACCTCATTGGCACAATACAAGATCGCCGGGTATCCGCCCGATGTGCTGATCAACGTGCCGAAGCGGGTGTGCCGGTTTTTCGAGTTCTATAAAGCGCCGGAGTTGATCGCTTTGGGGCGGGAGATTGCCAGTGATACGTTGGATCGGTATGAAAGTGAGCAGAGTTGAGCGTGTAGGTGTTGCGGATGGCCTCATCGCGGGCAAGCCCGGCTCCCACAGGGGAATGCATTTCAACTGTGGGAGCTGGCTTGCCTGCGATGGCGCCAGCACAGGCACCAAAGGTTCAGGCACCTAGCAACCGATACCCCACCCCCGCCTCAGTCACGATAAACCGTGGCTGGGTAGGGTCATCCGCCAGCTTCTGGCGCAGGTGCCCCACCACGATACGCAGGTAGTGGCTGTCCTCGGTATGGGTTGGCCCCCAGATGTCCTTGAGCAACTGCTGTTGGGTAATCACCCGCCCCGGGTGGCGTGCCAACTGCGCCAGCACTGCGTATTCCTTGCGGGTCAGCGCCACTTCAGCACCGTCCAGCAAAACGCGGCGATAGGCCAGGTCGACCGTCAGCGGGCCAAAACTCAAAGCGGCTTCCTGGGCCTCTCCGGCCGGTGCCTGGCGCAACAGCGCACGCACACGGGCAAGAAACTCCTGGATGCCGAACGGTTTGGTCACGTAGTCATTGGCGCCACCGTCGAGGGCCTCGACCTTCTGACCTTCGCTGGCCCGCACCGACAGCACCAGCACCGGCACGCTCGACCACTCGCGAAACTCGCGCAGCACCTGTTGGCCGTCCATGTCGGGCAGGCCCAGGTCGAGTACCAGCAGATCCGGTTTGCTCAAGGCCGCTTGGGCCAGGCCTTCGTTGCCGGTGCCGGCTTCGATCACCTTATAGCCCTGGGAGGCCAGGCTGATGCGCAAGAATTTGCGGATCTGCGGTTCGTCATCAATGACAAGAATCGTCGCGGTCTGGCTCATGGTGTCTCATTAAAACCCATTAAAAAAATCACCCCCTGTAGGAGCGAGCTTGCTCGCGAAAAACCTCTAGGCACCGCGTGCATTCAGGACGCCATCATTATCGTTAACGACCTTCGCGAGCAAGAACTAGGCGTCCCCCTGTTCCTACAGGGCTTATTCCAGGGCAGGTTGTGTGGGTAGTGGTAAAAACAAGGTGATGCAGGTACCCAGACCGTCAATGCCATCGGCAACGCTGATATGCCCACCGTGCGCACCGACCATGCCCTGGCAGATCGCCAAGCCGAGGCCGGTGCCCTGCCCGCCTCGATCACCGCGGGCAGCGGTGTAGAACATGTCGAAGATCTTCGCACGCTCCTCCTCGGGAATCCCCGGCCCTTCATCCGCTACGGCAAAAAACAACTGCTCATCCTGCACGCCCGCACGCAACTGCAAGCGGCCCTGGGGCGGCGAAAACCGCGCGGCGTTTTCCAGCACATTGACCAGAGCCTGCTCAATCAGCGCCGCATGCACATACAACAAGGGCAGTTCCGGCGGCACATCGGTGCTCATCTGCAACGGCGCCAGCACGGCGCGCAATCGCCCAAGGGCACTGCCGACAATATCGCCGGGCGACACCCAATCGCGTGCCAGTTTCAGCGCACCGTGGCCCAGGCGGGTCATGTCCAGCAGGTTCTGAATATAGCGGTCGAGGCGCTCGGCTTCATCACGGGTGCCTTCGAGCAATTCGCGGCGATCCTCCAGGGGGATGGCTTCACCAAGGGCCAGCAGGCTGTCGATGCTGCCGCGCATGGAGGTCAATGGCGTGCGCAAGTCGTGGGACACCGAAGCGAGCAAAGCGCTGCGCAGTTGTTCGGTTTCGCCGTGCAGGCGCGCCGATTCCAACTCCTGCCCCAATTGCGCCCGCGCCAGTGCCTGGGCCAGCGGTTGGCTCAACGCGGTGAGCAAGCGTCGACGTTGCCCGCTCAATTCCAGGCCAGGCTTGGCACTGACACCCAGCAACCCCAAAGGCCCCTCTTCACCCGACAGCGGCCACCACCACCAACGCCCAAACGGCAAAGTGCCGGTGCCCATGCCGGCCGGCTGATCATGCTGCCAGGCCCAATCGGCGGCGGCGCGTTCGGCTTCGGTGAGGGTCAACGGGCCACCGGTCTCGACCTTCCAGCCGCCCTGTCCGTCGCGATTGACCAGGCACAGGTCGAGCTCGTTCCAACCTTGCAGATGGTGGGCGGCGGCGCTGATGACGGCTTGGCGGTCGGTGGCAGCGGTGAGCTTGCGCGACAGGTCGAGCAGCTCGCTGGTTTCTTCCTGGGTATCGCGCAACGCCTGCAACTGGCGGCGCTGGCGTGCGGCGAGGTTGCCGGTCAACGCTGCCATCAACAGGAAGAACAACAGGGTCAGCACGTCTTCTTCGCGCTGGATGGCGAAGGAAAAATTCGGCGGAATAAATAGAAAATCGTAAGTCAAAAACGACAGTGCCGCGCACACCAGGGACGGCCCCAGGCTACTGCGCACCGCCACCAACAGCACGGCAGCGAGAAACACCAACGAGATGTTCGGCAGCGCCAACGCGCTGGACACGGCCCAGGCCACTGCTGCAGCAGCGAGGGTGGCCACCACCGCCAAGGCGTAATCGAACCACACCAACCCGCGTACCTCCGGCAGGCGTGGCGGTGCAGGCATGTCATCGCTGTCGAGGACGTTGATTTCCAAGCCGCGGGCATTGCGCAACAGGCGTGCCGCCAAGCCGCCACCGAACAGGCGCCGCCGCCAGCGCATCCGTGACTGGCCTACCAGCACTAAACTGGCACGGCGTTCGGCGGCGTGCTGGATCAGGGTCTTGGCCACTTCCCCGGCGCGCAGCAACACCACTTCCCCGCCCAGCCGCTCTGCCAGTTGCTGGGCGTTTTGCAGGCGCAGGCGCGATTGCTCATCCCGCGCACGGCCGTTGTCGATGTGCACCAGGCTCCAGGGCAAATGCCGACGCTGAGCCACGCGGCTGGCATGGCGCACCAGGCGTTCGGCTTGGGCATCGCCATCCACACCGACCAACAGGCGCCCACGCACCGCCGGCGCAGCCTGGCCGAGTTGGCGATAGCCCTGGGCCAAGTCATCGTCGACGTGGGCGGCGGCAGTTTGCATGGCCAGCTCGCGCAGGGCCATGAGGTTGGTCTGGGTGAAAAACGCATCGATGGCCGCACGCGCCTGTTCGGGCACATACACCTTGCCGTCACGCAGGCGCTCGAGCAGCTCGCGAGACGGAAGGTCGATCAGCAGCAGTTCGTCGGCCTCTTGCAGCACCCAGTCCGGCAGGGTTTCGCGCACTTGCACGCCGGTGATGCCACGCACTTGGTCGTTGAGGCTTTCCAGGTGCTGGACGTTGACCGTAGTGAACACGTTGATGCCGGCGGCGAGCAGTTCCTGGATGTCTTGCCAGCGTTTTTCATGACGACTGCCGGGAGCGTTGCTGTGGGCCAGTTCGTCCACCAGCACCAGCTTTGGCTTGGCGGCGAGCAGGCCGTCGAGGTCCATTTCTTCGAGCATCACGCCACGGTATTCGCTACGCAACAGCGATTGTTGCGGCAGGCCGCTGAGCAAGGCTTCGGTCTCGGCGCGGCCGTGGGTTTCAACCACCCCAGCGATCAGGCGCACGCCCTGGCGCAGTTGGGTATGGGCCGCCTGGAGCATGGCGTAAGTCTTGCCCACACCGGGCGCGGCGCCAAGGAAGACTTTGAGCCGGCCACGGCCGTCCCGGGGCAGATCGGCTAACAGGGCATCGGCGCGGCCGGCGTCGCTCATGCTCGGGGGTTCCTTCAGGTATTGATAGAGAGTCTTCAAGGCCACCATCGCGGGCAAGCCCGGCTCCCACAGTGGAATACATTCCAAATGTGGGAGCCGGGCTTGCCCGCGATGGCAATCGTCTTGCTTACAACGCTTCCAAAGCCATGTTCAAGGCCAATACGTTTACTACGGGCGGGCCTACCAGAGGGCTTTCGATATGCTCATCCAGCAACCGCTGCAAGGTCGACACTGGCACATTTCGCGCCGCCGCCACTCGCGCCAGTTGATAGGCAATCGCCTGCGGTGGCAAGTGTGGATCAAGGCCGCTGCCGGAGGTTGTCAGCGAGGCCAGTGGCACCGGGCCCTGGCCAGGCACTGACTGTTTGCCGGCATCCTCGATGATGCGGGTCGCCAGGGCAGGATTGCTGGGGCCCAGGTTACTGGCACTGCTGGACACTGTGGCAAAAGCACCGGCTGACGGGCGTGGGTGAAACCAGCGGTCACCGGTAAAGTCCTGGGCGATCAGGCTGGAGCCGCGCACCTTGCCGCTGGCGTCGCGCACCAGGCTGCCATTGGCCTGGTCGGGGAACGCGACCTGTGCCACGCCAGTGACCACCAGCGGGTAGGCGACGCCGGTGATCAGAGTCATGAGCAACAGCAGACTCAGGGCCGGGCGAATGATGTTTGTCATGGTCAAATCCTCAATAAATCAGACAGGTCAAACCAGGTGCAGCGCCGTCAGCAGCATGTCGATGGCCTTGATGCCCACGAACGGCACCAACAGCCCGCCCAGCCCGTAGATCAGCAGGTTGCGCCGCAACAACGCCGCCGCACTCGCCGCCTGCACCCGCACGCCGCGCAGCGCCAGCGGAATCAGCACGACGATGATCAAGGCGTTGAACACAATGGCCGAAAGGATCGCGCTCTGTGGGCTCTGCAAGTGCATGATGTTGAGCACGCCCAGTTGCGGGTAGATCGAGGCGAACAGCGCCGGCAGGATCGCGAAGTACTTGGCCACGTCGTTGGCGATGGAAAAGGTCGTCAGCGCGCCACGGGTCACCAGCAGTTCCTTGCCGATCTGCACCACGTCCAGCAGCTTGGTCGGGTCGCTGTCGAGGTCGACCATGTTGGCGGCTTCACGCGCGGCCTGGGTGCCGTCGTTCATCGCCATGCCGACGTCAGCCTGGGCCAGCGCCGGGGCGTCGTTGGCGCCGTCGCCGCACATGGCAACCAGACGACCATCATTCTGCTCATGGCGAATACGCGCGAGTTTCTTCTCTGGCGTGGCTTCGGCCAGCACATCGTCCACCCCTGCTTCAGCGGCAATCGCGGCGGCGGTCAGCGGGTTGTCGCCAGTGACCATCACGGTGCGAATCCCCAACTTGCGCAACTCGGCAAAACGCTCACGGATACCTGGCTTGACCACGTCTTTGAGATGGATCGCCCCCAGTAACTTGCCATCGGCGCACACCAGCAAGGGCGTGCCGCCGCTTTGGGCGATCTTGTCGATTTCCCGCGACAACGCAGGCAGCAGGTCGCTGCGTTGCTGGCCGATAAACGCCAGCAGCGAGTCCACCGCGCCTTTACGGAACACACGGCCCTGATAGTCGACACCGGACAAACGGGTCTCGGCGCTGAAGGGCACGGCGGTCAACGCCTCCAGGCTCGGCTCGGCCTGGGGGTGCAAGGCGCGCAGGTATTCAACGATGGATTTGCCTTCCGCCGTATCATCGGCCAGGGACGCCAGCAACGCGCCTTCGGCCAATTCGCGGCCACTGACGCCAGGTGCAGCGACCACGGCCGAGCAACGACGGTTGCCGAAGGTGATGGTGCCGGTCTTGTCCAGCAGCAACACATGCACGTCCCCCGCCGCTTCCACCGCGCGTCCAGACTTGGCGATCACGTTGAGACGCACCAGGCGGTCCATGCCGGCAATACCGATGGCCGACAACAAGCCGCCAATGGTGGTAGGAATCAGTGTCACCAGCAGTGCGACCAGGAACACCAAAGGCAAGCTGCCATTGGCGAAGTGGGCGAACGGCTGCAAGGTCACCACCACCAGCAGGAAGATCAGGGTCAGGCCGATCAGCAGGATATCCAGCGCGACTTCGTTGGGGGTCTTCTGGCGTTTGGCGCCCTCCACCAGCGCGATCATGCGGTCCAGGGTGGACTCGCCCGGGTTGGCGGTGATGCGGATCAGCAGCCAGTCCGAGACCAACCGAGTGTTGCCGGTAACGGCCGAGCGGTCGCCGCCGGACTCGCGGATGACCGGGGCGGACTCGCCGGTGATCGCTGCTTCGTTGACCGCCGCAATACCTTCGACGACTTCACCATCACCGGGGATCATTTCCCCAGCAGCCACACGCACCACATCACCCTTGCGCAGGCTGGTGGCCGGCACCACCTTGAAGCTGCCATCAGCTTCCTGGCGACGGGCACTCAAGCCTTCGCTGCCAGCCTTGAGGCTGTCGGCGCGGGCCTTGCCACGGCCTTCGGCCAAGGCTTCGGCGAAGTTGGCGAACAGCACGGTGAACCACAGCCACACCGCGATTTGCACCGCAACAAAGGTGGGCACGGTGGTATCGGGCACAAAGCACAACACGGTGGTGAGGATGGCGGTCAGCTCCACCACCAGCATCACTGGCGAGCGTTGCAGTTGGCGTGGGTCCAGCTTGACGAACGCCTTGACCAGTGCCGGGCGCCACAGGGCCGAGATAGCGGTTTTGGCGGGCTCCTGGGGTTTGACCGGGGCCGCGTTTTTTACAGGCATATTCATTTTCATATCCCTTAACTAGAAGCCCATGCTCAAGTGTTCAGCGATGGGGCCCAACGCCAGCGTCGGCAGGAAAGTCAGGCCGCCCACCAGCAAAATGGTAACGGTCAACAAGGTCACGAACAGCGCGCCATGGGTGGGGAAGCTGTTCTGGCCAATCGGCGCGGTCTTCTTCATCGCCAGGCTGCCGGCCAGGGCCAGTACCGGGAGGATGTAGCCAAAGCGGCCGATCAACATGCCCAGGCCGAGCATCAGGTTATGGAATGGGGTATTGGCGCCGAGGCCGGCAAACGCCGAACCGTTGTTGGCACTGGCCGAGGTATAGGCATAGAGCAATTGACTGAAGCCGTGTGGGCCAGGGTTACTGATAGCGCCCGCCGGGCCCGGGAGGCTGGCAGCGATGGAACTCAGCACCAGCACGCCGACCGGCATCACCAGCAGGGTCACCACCAGCAATTGCACTTCCTTGGCTTGGAGTTTCTTGCCCAGGTATTCCGGGGTGCGGCCGATCATCAGGCCGGCGAGGAACACCGCGATCAACACGTTGAGCAACATGCCGTACATGCCGGCACCCACGCCGCCGAAGATCACTTCGCCGACCATCATGTTGACCAGCGCCACCATCCCACTCAGGGGACTGAGGCTGTCCTGCATGCCATTGACCGAACCGTTGGACGCCGCGGTGGTGGTCACCGACCACAGCACGGTACCGGTGGTGCCGAAGCGTGTTTCCTTGCCCTCCAGCGGCACGGTCTGTTCCACGGCAGGGTGGTTCAGGGTCGGATTGGGCTGGTATTCGGACCAAAGCGACGTCGCGCCGCCGATCAGGAACAACGCCAGCATGCACGCGAGGATCGCCCGGCTCTGACGCAGGTCCTTGACGTAATGGCCAAAGGTAAACACCAACGCCACCGGGATCAGGATGATCGAGGCCACTTCAAACAGGTTGGCCCAGGCTGTCGGGTCTTCAAACGGATGCGCCGAGTTCACGCCGAAGAAGCCACCGCCGTTGGTGCCCAGTTGCTTGATCGCAATCTGGCTGGCGGCCGGCCCCAGCGGAATCACCTGGTCCACGCCCTGCAGCGTGATGGCATCCACATAGTGAGCGAAGGTTTGCGGCACGCCCTGCCATACCAGGAACAGCGCGAGCACCAGGCACAACGGCAGCAGGCCGTAGAGGGTGGCGCGGGTCATGTCGACCCAGAAGTTGCCCAGGGTCTGGGCAGATTTGCGCCCGATCCCACGGCACAAGGCGACCAGGACGGCGAGACCGGTCGCCGCACTGACGAAGTTCTGCACCGTGAGGCCGGCCATCTGACTTAGATAACTTAGGGACGCTTCGCCGCTGTAGTTCTGCCAGTTGGTATTGGTCATGAAACTGACGGCGGTGTTGAACGCCAGGGTCCATTCCTGGCCCGGCAGTTTTTGCGGGTTCAGTGGCAGGGAGCCCTGAAATAAAAGGATCGAGAACAACAACAAGAAGCCCGCCAGGTTGAATGCGAGCAAGGCCAGCATGTATTTCTGCCAGCTCTGTTCCTGCTGCGCATCCACGCCCGAGAGGCGATAACAGGCTTTCTCGACAGGCCCCAATACGGGCGTGAGCCAGGTGCGCTGGCCTTCCATCACCTTGTAGTAGAACCGCCCCAAAAAGGGTGCCGGCACCAGTACCACGGCAAAGAAGGCGATGATCAGCCAATAGTCATAACTGTGCATAGCCCGCTCCTAGTTCCGATCCGCGCGTAACAGCGCAACCAGCAGATAAATGAACAGCGCCACGGCCAATAGCAGTGACACTCCGTCCAGAACGCTCATGGAAATTTCCCCGTCTTGCGGCGATTGCCGCGTGTGGGGGCATTGTCCGCAGGAGCGGTGTAAAGGAACGAGAGCGAGGGGCTGGGTGGGGCGTAAAGATGGCGTAAAGAGTGGGTTTATGTGGGGTTTACAGCGGGGTTTGCCGTGGCTGGGAGGGCCTCTTCGCGGGCAAGCCCGGCTCCCACATTCGACTGCGTTCTTTCAATTAAAACTCGGTCAAGTGTGGGAGCGGGCTTGCCCGCGAAAGCGCCCGCCAAGTCACCACCGCACTTATGTGGTGCAACTCATGCCGCATTCAAACGCCAAACCGTCCCTTCGGCGACATAGGCATTGCTTTACGACATAGTTCTGAGGCTTGGCATAGCCACTGCAACACCTTGAATCATTACAAACAGTTCAAGGAGCGCAGCACAATGAACACACAACTCAAGCCCACCTTGGGCACCTTGCATCTATGGGGCATTGCCGTGGGGCTGGTGATCTCCGGCGAGTATTTCGGCTGGAGCTACGGCTGGGGCGTCGCCGGTACCTTGGGCTTTCTGGTGACCTCGTTGATGGTCGCCGCGATGTACACCTGCTTTATCTTCAGCTTCACCGAACTGACCACTGCGATTCCCCACGCAGGAGGCCCCTTTGCCTACAGCCGTCGCGCCTTCGGTGAGAAAGGTGGCTTGATTGCCGGCCTGGCCACCTTGATCGAATTTGTCTTCGCCCCGCCCGCGATAGCCCTGGCCATTGGTGCGTACCTGAACGTGCAGTTCCCGGCACTCGACCCCAAACACGCCGCCGTCGGCGCCTATATCGTGTTCATGGGCCTGAATATCCTCGGGGTAAAGCTCGCCGCCACCTTTGAGTTGGTGGTCTGCGTGCTGGCCGTTGCCGAACTGCTGGTATTCATGGGTGTGGTCGCCCCGGCCTTCAGCTTCAGCCACTTCGCCCTCAACGGCTGGGCCGGCTCCGACACCTTCGGCGCCCCGGCGATTGCCGGGATGTTTGCCGCCATCCCCTTCGCCATCTGGTTCTTCCTCGCCATCGAAGGCGCTGCCATGGCCGCCGAAGAAGCCAAGGACCCCAAGCGCACCATTCCGAAGGCCTACATCAGCGGTATCCTCACCCTGGTGATCCTGGCCATGGGCGTGATGTTCTTCGCTGGCGGCGTAGGTAACTGGCGCGCGTTGTCGAACATCAACGACCCATTGCCCCAAGCGATGAAAACCGTGGTGGGTGAAAGCTCCGGCTGGTTGCACATGCTGGTATGGATTGGCCTGTTCGGCCTGGTGGCAAGCTTCCACGGCATCATCCTCGGCTACTCGCGCCAGTTCTTCGCCCTGGCCCGTGCCGGTTACCTGCCGTCTTTCCTGGCCAAACTCTCACGCTTCCAGACACCGCACCGCGCCATCCTCGCCGGCGGCGTGGTGGGTATCGCCGCCATCTACAGCGACGGCCTGATCAACCTGGGCGGCATGACCCTGACTGCCGCGATGATCACCATGGCGGTGTTCGGTGCCATCGTCATGTACATCATGAGCATGCTCAGCCTGTTCAAACTGCGTAAGACCGAGCCGTTGCTGGAACGCACCTTCCGCGCACCGGGCTACCCCATCGTGCCGGGTATTGCGCTGGCGCTGGCGGTGGTATGCCTGGTGGCGATGGCCTGGTTCAATACCTTGATCGGGCTGATCTTCCTGGGCTTCATGGCGGTGGGTTTCATCTACTTCCAGCTGACCGCACAAGACCGCGTCGATGCACCCGCGGATGCGATGTTGACCGGACAATAGCGCCTATGAGGCAGAACGGGCCTACACTGAACTACTCAGAAAGCCCATGACTCAAAGCAGTCATTACCGTGGGAAGCTTTCCCACGAACATCTGCCTCAAGGAGAGCCTTATGCCGTGGTATGCGTGGTTGATTATGATAGTCGCGATCGGGTCGATCGTCGGTGGGCTGATGATGCTGCGCGACAGCGCCAACAAAGTCGAACTCACCGACGAACAACGCAAACGCGTGGCCGAGCGAAATGCGCAGGCGGATGCCAAGGATGCACAAGACAGATAAATCGCGTGTAACCCCGTGGCGAGGGAGCTTGCTCCCGCTGGGCTGCGAAGCAGCCCCCCCTACTCCCAATCCGCCTTGGCAATATGCAACCCATGTTGCCCCTTATAGGCCGCACGCTCCGGCTGGCTCCAGCCACTGAGCAACTCATCCTCCAGCCTATAGATCTCCACCCCCAACGGCCGACACACCGTCAACGGGTCCTGCGCCTCCGGCCCCCACATCGGCAGCGACAAATCCCCGCCAGGGCACGTCGACAGCGCACACAGCAGATCAATCTCGGCAAAGAACTCCAGGTAATCGCCCTTCTGCGCCGGACAGGCCTTCATAAAGTACATGTCATCGTGATTGAGCCCGGTGCACTGGAAAATATTCAACACGTCATGCACATCGAACTCCGTCAGCCCATGGGGCAATACCGCACGGGTCAGGTTCGAGTGGCAATGGTGATGAAAGTCCTCCCCCGTCAGCATACGGTTCACATAGGGGTCGCACCGCGTGCCCAACAAGTCATGCAAACGCCCACCGTGCTCATCAATGCCGTAGCTGGACAGACTGTCATCGGTGATCGTGACCAAGGGCCTTAAAAAGGGCAGGTTCGACCACAACCGATCATGGGTGCTGACATGAGCGCCTTGCAGCTGACGAGTGCGCGCAGCCCACAAACGTTCGCGCGGATCGTTGGCGTTCCAGACATTAAAGTCCCCCACCTGCGGCCCCACCGGCGTGGTCACACGAAACACATGCCCGGCCGGCACCTTCCACGCCCTCCCCGTACGGATCGGCACCTCGAACTGTTCGATCAACGTGCGCTGGGTTTTCTGATCACGAATACGCTCATAGAACGCCGTATCCACCTGCAACGCCGAACCTTTGCTGACCTGGTAAGCGGCCGGATAGTCTTTGTACATGGGGCAATCCTCCATCAAGGGTGATCAAACAGGGCGAGGGAAAGGTGTTCTGAATCGTCCAGGTACAGGCTCATCGCCTCGCTGGCGGCCTGGGTTTGGTTGCGGGTTAGCAATGTGTATATCTCATGGTCGCGCTCCAGCCAGGGCGACTGGAAGCGCTGCTCGTCCGGTGCGGCGCAGAACACCAGACGCAACTGGGCAATCACCTGAGCGAAAAACTCGTCGAACAATGGGCTGCCCATCAAGGCGACGATCTGTTGGTGGAACATAAGACTGTGGGTGGCCACGGCTCGCCAATCTTCGCGCTCCCGGGCCAGGGTGGTGGCGTCGATGGCGTTTTGCATACGGCCTGATTGAGTGTCCGTCAGCGGGCCGCTTTGGGCTATGGCCTGCAACTCCAGGCTGCGGCGGACTACGAAGAGGTCGCGTACTTCTGCTCGCTCCAAGCGCCGAACCATGACGCCCTTATTGCGCACATAGCGAGTAAGGCCCTCCTGGCCCAGACGATGCAGCGCCTCGCGAATCGTATTGCGGGATGCGTTGTAGGCCTTGACCAGCTCGACCTCGATCAGCGGCATGCCGGGCAATAGCCGGCCCCCGATGATGTCAGCGCGGAGTTCCAGGGCGATTTGGTCGGCTAAAGATAAAGTGAGTGGCATCGTTACCTCGAGATTGTTGAACAATCACTGAGGAGGAGGTAATCACGTTTCGTGCCAATGCTGCCTGCGAATTACAAGGCGCAAGGTCCGATAAGGAAAAGGCCGGTCAATGACCGGCCTTCTGCGCTTTTATTACATCTTCAATTAATAACCAACCTGTCGCGATTCTTCTCCAGCAGTGCCTTGCCGATGCCTTTTACTTCCAGTAACTCATCCACCGCTGTGAACGGGCCGTTGCTTTCACGATAGGCGATGATTGCCTTCGCCTTGGAAGCACCAATGCCGAATAGATCGCGACGCAGGGTCTCGGCGTCGGCGACGTTGAGGTTGACCTTGGTGGATTGCTCGGTCTTGGTCATCTGGGTGGAGATGGGGGTTGGGGGCTCTGGCTTGATTGACGGCGCAGCGGTGGTGGCGACGGAGAGGCTGGTGAGGAAGGCGAAGATGAGGGATGAGATGTAGAGGTTTTGCATTGGTGACGCTCCATGACATCAGTAAGAGAAAAAAGCAGCTTTTCCGAAGCTGCTTTTCTAACTTAGGTGATTGCTAGAGACTGTCAAAAACTGATAAGTAACCGGGCGTGTTTAAAAATCAGGTCATAAAATTGCACCAGGGCCGATCAAACGTATGCGTCCGAGCTACACCGCCTTGCAACTCAAACCTAAATTCGTTTAAACCACTGATTCACGCGCTCGCACTTAATGCCGCTGGATCAAAAACATCGCCATGCCATTCAACCATGTCGTCATGCTCTGGATGATTGGGGTGGGCCATCGCCGCCAAAAAGTCCTCATAGCCAGCCCCGCCACCCACATTTTCCGGTGGGCAAGCATTGGCGCCATCGATGCAATACGGCACCTGAGGACAGGCAATAGCGGGTAACGTTTTTTCGACCTTGATACTGTGATGCCAGCTGTCACCAAAGTCGTAGAGATAATTAAATGTCCGCTTTCCGTTCAGCGCCTTGATCAGCGTTTTACGAGCTTCCGGATTAACCGTCGGCCCCCCAGCCATTGGGATCGGGCATACCATAACGCTCACCGGCAATTTCAAACTCATGCAGATGGCTATCATCTCTAGCCCATCACGGCCTGGATGACACGGTGCAGTTTGCCCAAGGTGATGTTTCAGGCCCCGCGAGCCGGCGCCAAATCTTCGGATTGGTCCACTTCAGCGCAATGTGCAGCAGCAACAGGTCGGAGGCGGGTTTGGGTAAACGGACAATTTTAACCATGGATCAGGCGGCCTCGCAGTGTTCAGAGTGGCTCAAAGAAATATTCCAGGGCAGCAACTCACTTACCCGATTGATTGGGTGCTCGGCAATGTGCTCCAGCACATAAGTCAGATACGCCTGTGGGTTCAATCCGTTTAGCTTGGCCGAACCCACCAGACTGTAAATCGCCGCGGCTCGTTCTCCGCCGGCACCGGAACCGGCAAACAGATAGTTTTTGCCCCCCTGCGCGACGGCGCGCAGCGCCCGTTCGGGGGGGTTGTTGTCGATTTCGATTCGACCGTCATCGCAGCAACGCGTTAAAGCCTGCCACCGGTTTCGGTATAGAGGATTGCACCGCCTAATGTCGATTTTTTCAACAGTTGAGTGAGCGTCTGGTTAAGCCATGCGTGTATTTTTTCCAGCAGCGGACTGGCCCGGCTTTGCCGAATCGCTTTGCGTTAGTCTGGCGGTTGCCCTCGAATTTCGCTCTCGATGGCATACAGGGCAGCAATTCTTTACAGCGCCTCGCCAGCAAGTGGTGAAGCCTGGTCTTTGTAGACATCGTAAAACTTGAGGCGGGCATGAGCCCAGCATGCGGCTTCCTGAATAATGCCCGTCGCATACAACTGAGCAAAACCGGCATAGCCGTCAGCCTGCAAGATCTCGCTGAAACTCTTGAGATGAGCGCGGGGATGTTCTCCCTTGCGATCTGGCGAGTAGGCAAACCATACAGCCGCGGGCGTCGTGTAACCAGCAGATCGGTCGTCGCGCACGTACGTCCAGAGGCGAGCCGTTTTGGTTTTGCCGTGGCCCGGCGCGAGCACGCCAATTGATGTGTCGTCGGCATGAACTTTGTGCCCGCTCATGACATGGCGCTCAAGCGCGTTGACCAGTGGCCTGAGCAATTGGCTGCTCTGGCCACCCAGTCGGCCAGGGTTGAGCGCTCCAGATCCACGCTCTCACGGGCGTAGGTCTAAGACTGGCAATACAAAGGCAGATGATCGACAAATTTAGAGACAAGCACGTGAGCCAGCAGCCCAGGGCCTGCAAGGCCTCGGACTATCGGTCGACTCGGTGCAGGAACTTGGGCAATGTGCTCGCAGCAACTGCAAACCATCTTCGGGCGCACATGCAGGATCACTTTAAAACGCGCCGGGACGTACTCCAGCACCTCAGACATATCCTCACCCAACTGGCGCAGATTCCCACCGCAGCCAGAACATTACGACTCGGGCTGATGCGCTTGTATTTCGCGAGGCAGATGTTCAGGCAACGGCTCGCGCCGAGAGACGACGCGAGGAGACGAGGAGGTGATTCGGTTGGCGGCGTCAGTTCAGTCTGGATGACTTGCAACTCTTCAAGGTTCAACTGGAGTTGGTCGATCATCGCATCCAATTGCTCGGAACTGCGACCGAACTGCATACGACGCAGCTTGGCGATCATCATGTTCAAGCGCTCTATCTCTGCCCGCTGGGCAGAGACCAGAGTTTTCAAGGCTTGAAGATCGTTAGGCAGCTCCGTCGGCGGTGATGGCGGCAGCGGTTGACAGGCGAGCCTGCCTGGTTTTACAGGAGGACTGGCGCAACCGCTAACACCTCCAAAGCGCGAAGTTTCGGAACTCCTCTCAAAAGCCCCCCCAGAAGCGCAAAGCGCTCCATTACCTCAAGGAAATGACAGGGCTGGAGACCGCGCTCTACAAGGGGGGCGCCTTTAGTTCTGGAACATCCACCCTCCCTCGGCGTCCTGCCGAACGAAATTTACCGACTGCCCTGTCGCAATTTCAAAACACGTCTACAGTCTCTGTTATTCGAACGGACCTCGATTACAACAATACAAAGGAATCATCATGCATAGGATCGCTTTTGCGAACGCCTTGCGCGGTATCGCCGCCCTCTGCGTGGTCAATGCCCACTACGTCCTGATGTTCAATTACATCAAGGGCGCATACGGCGGGCTGCTTCCTCTGACGGAGCCTGTATTCCCATCCTGGATGCTCGAAACCTTCAATCCTATCGGAAACATGAATATGGGCGGCTTTGGCGTGGCCTTGTTTTTTCTGATCAGCGGCTTGGTCATTCCGATTTCTGTCGCAAGTCTTAATGGAAGCGCTCTCGCAAAAACAAAATTTGTGATCGCTCGTATTTTCCGTATCTGGCCGACGTACGCCGTTGGCCTGCTTGTCACCCTCGGAGCCCTCAGCGTAGCGGCCGCGTATATGGGCAATAACGCTCCCTATACCGCTTCGCAGGTTCTCATGCAGATGTCCCTATTCCGTGATTGGTTCGGCAGTTCGGCGCCGCTGGATGGGGTGGTGTGGACGCTGGAGGTTGAAGTTAAATTCTATCTAGTAGTGTTGCTGTTCTGGTCGATGATTAGCCGGGGAAAACTTCTCCCTCTATACGCGCTAAGCGTATCTACCGTGATGGTGGCTAACTTTTATCCGGGGAATATCCACCAGGCCGGCGCGCTAGCCGCCTTCGTTTTTCCGATAAAATACATTTTCTTCATGATGATCGGCGTGGCATTCAACTATCACTACCGGGGTTTTATTAGCAGCGAAAAACTCTTTGCCATAAGTATCAGTATGCTATGCGTTTTTGGTTACAGTGGATTCACCGAGGGATGGCCCTTTGAAGTAATCGCGGCCTACTTTATGGCTTTTGCCGTTTTCACAGTTCTATATTTTTTTGCAAGCAGTTGGGCGGGCGGCCCTACCTTCACTTTTTTTTCAAACATCAGCTATCCGCTATATGCCTGCCATGGCGCACTAGGCTTTGTTGGCATGAGAATTATGATAGACCATGGAATTGGTGCCATGCCTGCCCTAATCATCCAAACGACGGTTACTATTTTTGTTTCATGGATCATCCACAAGGCGGTTGAAGATCCAACTCACCGTATGGGGAAAAGGATAGCCGCAAGCATAGGGAAGTCACGACAGATAAGCAGGTTCACTAGATCTACTCAATAAAAAAGCCCGCGTTCTGCGTAATGCTGTTCACTTAAGCGGAGCAGCCTTACGGTTTACTGGAAACCGGTTTTTTCAGATCTTCACCGTCCTTGGTCTTGATGGCCTTTGGCGGGGCCTCCCTGAGGATTCGGCCGGCATCGTTGGCGGTCAGCCACTCGAGTTCTTTGATGGTGATTTTGGTCATGAAATGGACTCCCCCTACTTTCCCCCCACAAAAACATCGGCTCTTGATGGACGTTACTGGACTCGTAGAGCAAAACACCGCTGGAGCTCAAGTAAATACTAGCGTGGAACAATCCAGAGTAAAATTTTGGAAGCTTTCAAGAAGTATGAAAAAGGAGATGGGGTGCTAGGGGTCGAGTGTTCGAATCACTCCATCCCGATCATTATTCCTGAGTAGAATCAGATACTTGAGCCAACCAGCTAGATCGGCTTTTTTGTGCGCGCCCAGCATGGGCGCAATCTTGTGGGTGAAAGTCCCGCCGTGAGCTGAGCACAGCGAACGAAGTGAAGCGCAACTGCATGAGGGCGACCGAGTGTGGGGAGGAAGCGTGAATCGAAGCCATGAGCCGATGTACAAGAACCGGATGTAAGGCAAGGCCGATTAGGGCGAGCGGGCACAAAACCGCGAAGCTCTTGTGGTCAAGGATCAGGCTGTGTAAATCCGGCGGTTGTGTGGTGAAGGATTGCGTTCTTACCTGGGGAGATCTCGCCTCATGCCTGAAAGGGCGACGGTGCAAGCTGGAGCGAGAAGTCAGCAGAGGCCGTAGTAGTCTTTTTTTTGACGAAGGGCCGAACGAGAGAAAGCGTTATAGGCCATGTTGATGCGAAAGACCGGAAGTCAGATGCCTGCCAAACGCGGGGCTGATGGAGACTGCGAACGGTGAAGCCGTGAGAAGCTCCGTCAGCGACGAGGTCAACCGCCCGCAAAATGAAACCGACAACGCAGGGCAAGGGCTGCTCGAGCGGGCCTTTGCGAGAGAAAACCTCAAGCGGGCGTGGAAACGGGTCAAGGCCAACAAAGGTGCGGCCGGGGTCGACGGTCTGGATATTGATCAGACGGCCGAGTATCTGCTGATCCAATGGGCGGCGATTCGTGAACAGCTTCTATCAGGTGTCTACCGGCCCAGTCCGGCACGGAGTGTAACCATTCCCAAACCCGACGGCGGTCAACGCGAGTTGGGTATCCCAACGGTCACCGATCGTTTGATCCAACAAGCGTTGCTGCAAGTCTTGCAGCCATTACTCGATCCGACTTTCAGTGAACACAGCTACGGCTTCCGTCCTGGACGCTGTGCGCAGGGCGCCGTTTTAGCGGCGCAGCGCTATGTTTCTTCAGGACGTAAAGTGGTGGTGGATGTTGATCTGAAGAAATTCTTCGACCGGGCCGACCACGATATATTGATCGATCGTTTACGCAAACGGATCGCGGATCGGGCGGTTACCCCTTGGCTGCGCTTAAAGGACTAACTGGCAGCTATGGGTGGTGAGGTAATTTTGATCAGCCGAGGTGTAGAAAAAATAAATTTATCAATTGGTTACGTAATTTCTTTAAAAAAAAACTGTATGTATGTACAGTTGTTGGCGCGCCGATTTGGCGTTACTTAAATAGTTACGAGGAGAATCATGCCAATCTATAGAGATACCCCTTACGTTTTCACCCCCGACCCTGAAAATGACAACGGCCCAAAGATTCAGTCCTTGCTAAAAGCTGGCTACCGCTGGCTGCAAATCAATGGTCCTGAATGCCCAATTGGAACCACAGTCCTTCTCAACCGTGACGACAACTGGCCCTATAGCGGCCAGATAATCGAGCCAGCACCAGGCATCGACAAGGTGACAATTGACGTTTCTGGCGTTGGGAGAAATTCAGAACAGCCGACCGATCCTAGCTATGCCGGGATCGACTACCAGGGGAACGTGCGCCCGGGAAGCTACCTGACGGCTCCGGCATACGAAAATACGACTCAGATATTTGTCGCTGACACGACGCCTTATACAAATGGGTCGTGGATCGTGATCTCGGACGCATCCACCGACTTCGATACCCACCCGATGCCGCTTGATGGGCCGCTCGAGGTGCGCCAGATCATCTATGTATTGGCAGACTCTCTGATTCTTAACCGAGTTATAAAGCGTGATCACCCCGAGAACGCTATTGTTGCCTTGTGCGAACCCATCAAGAATGTTTACATTCGGAATCTCGAGTTCACCGGTAACGCTACTGTTGGTTTGCACTTGCACTACGCGCAGCACTGTGTTTTCGAGAACATTACATCAGTAGATTGGACTGGCCGTTGCATGCTTTTGCTTGATAATGGCGGTGAGTACAACACAATTCTTAATAGTTACTGCACTGCGACGGAACCTGGTATTGAATCCGGTCAAACCGCATGGGGCGTTGTCATTGAAGGACAGGACTCCACCCGCGTGATCAATTCAGGCGGTGAAAACTGTGGTGTTGGGATGGGCATGAATTACAGTATTGATTGCGTGTCAATTAATGCGCGCGCGCAGCTCAACACAGTAAATGTTGGAGTTTATACATCGTCAATTCGGACTGGATTTCTCCGACCTACTGTTGAGGGCGGGATTATTCTAGATACAGTGATCACGGATGATTGTGTGGATTGCTATATGGTCGAGCCACTACCTTTTTCGTGATTTTTTAGTGAAAGGAAAGCCCGCAGAATGCGTAATGCTGTTCACTTAAACATTTGAGCTCACGCTGGGCTTCCTAGAAAATCCGATGCCAGACTCCTGGCATCGAATTTTTTATGTCTGTTCAGCAAGAACTGCCCGACCTTGGCGACCTTTTTAACTTCTCAAACCTGAGCACCTTCACCCAGAACATCCCGGTCGAGTGGGTTGCATCGGCACTCGGGCTCTCCTCCCAAGCCACCATCCGTAGGCGCCGCTTGCCAGCCGATCAGGTGCTTTGGCTCGTTCTGGGCATGGCGTTGTTTCGTATGCGACCCATAAACCCCACCTGCCCAACGGTCATTTCGGGCGAGCAGTTCCAAGGCAGCAGAGCTTCGTAGTCTGTTACTGACGAGGCGTGCGGCAGCCGCTCAAGTGCGTGGCGCAGTCACGTATAAGGCTCTTGGCCATTGACCTTGGCGGTCTCGACCAAGCTGTAGATCTTCTCGCTGGCACTGGCACCGTTGACGGTATCACTGAACGGCCAGGCCTTGCACCCGACGACAAACGGCTTGGTCGCTCTTTCGGCCGCGTTGTTGTCGATGGGCAAGTAACCCGCTTCGACATAACGCTCCAGCCGGCTCCAGTTATTCGCCAGATAATGCACGGCCTTGCCAAACGCACTTTGTGCCGTCACCTGCGACTGGGTTATATCCAGCCAACTTTTCAGTTGGATCAGGATTGGCAGGCTTCTCTCCTGTCGACCGACAAACCGCTGTTCATCGCTGAAGTCCTTGAGCTCACGCTCGATGCCGTACAGCGTGTTGATCATCGTCAGCGCGATATCGGCCCGTCCGGTTCAACCCTTGGGCTGCACTTTTTGCGCGTCCACGAACTTGCGACGCGTATGGGCCATGCACGCCAGACGTTCCACACCTGGCTGCAAAGCCAACGCGTTATAGCCAGCGTAGTCGTCGGTTATGACATAGCCATGATAACTTTCCAGCAAGCGCAACGGCACTTCCTGCGCACGGCTGGACGTGTAATCAAACAGCACGACTTTTCGATCAGGCGGGCCACTGGCCTGCCCCCACATCCAGGATTAACTGGTCGGGTCTCGATCCGGTTCTTTCAACACCTGGACACGGATTTCATCGCAGTGGATGACCGGGCTTTCCAGCAGCCGGTCACGCATCAAATTGATCAGCGGCTGGAAGTGTTCGCTACAGCGATAATCCAGCAAGCCAGCGTTTGCCGAGGGATCTCGATGCCGTGTCGGCTCAGCACACTTTCGAAGCGGTGCAGCGGCAGACCATCGACGTATTTGGTCGTTAGCAGCATGGCCAGTACGCTTGGGCTGGCCATGCTCTTTTCGATCAGTTGCGCAGGTTTGTCAGCCGTGACCGGGGCTGATTCGCAGCCCCTGCACCCATAGACCTTGCGGATATGTTTGAGACCAGGATCTGCATCGGCACGATGTCCAGTTGCTCGCTGGTCTCTTCGCCGATGGCATGTTTGCGGCAACCGCAAGTACAGGTCAGTTCGTGTTCGGGCAGTTCATGGATGACTTCGATACGCGGCAGATCGGCCGACAACGGTTTGCGCTTGCCACGGCGTGCTGTCGGCGAAACAACTTCTTCATCGGCGTCACCGACTGAAGGCACCGGCTCGCTTTCAGGCTCATTGAACAAGGCCAGTTGCGGCGTATTGGGCTCACCGGTTTGCTCGGACTTGCGCCCCAACAGACGGTCGCTCAACAACTTGATCTGTTCTTTCAGATCGACGATGTGCGTCTAATAAGCCTGGGCCGATTTCTCCTGGCGATTGAGCGCCTCAAGCAGCAATTGCTTGAGCAAGACAGATCATCAGGAAGGTCATCGGGTCAGGCCACATAGCGCGGCGTCAAAACCTGATGGGGACGATTCCAGAGATCAAAACCCTCGAGCAACCAGTTCAGTTCCTGAACGCTGAGGATGATCGCCTCGTCCGTGGCATCGGGCGACCTTGATGCGGTTACGGGCTTTGTTGAGGAAGACGAACAGTACAGGGTCGAACACGGCCACCTTGACCCAGCTCAACCAGGGCTGTAAGGCCGTCGATGGACTTTCGAAAGTCCGCGGGCTTGGGGTAGAGATAGACTTTTTCGACTTTGCTGTCGGGGCGCATCATGGCTGGCAGCCCCCAGAAAGAAATCGGGAGCGCAGCATCGGGCTTCAGTTAGTTGCTTGGAATGTGGGGTTCGTGGAGCGGATACAATCAATGAAGGCCCCCAACCCCTCGATAAACCCAAGAAATCGAAGAGGTTGGAGAATAGTTGACTCTAAGCAAACAAAAACTTGTACTTGTAAAGTCGCCACAAACGCCTGAATTATTATTTTTTGAAAAGGCAACAAGAACTGTAGAGAAAAAATCAGGGATCAAGTCGTCGTTGCTGATATATCCAATCGACGATTTCACCGTCAGGAGAGTAACCACTGACCGTTTCACGTAGAAGCTGACGTACGCGGCTGTAATCGTCCTTCTCAACAGCATTAAGCAATTCTGTCAGACGTGCCTTCAATATATCCCAAGACAAATAGTCCTCACTAGCACTCATAATCATCGGGTGCGACGTCATTACAACATTGTCACCAATTAAAAGTTCTTCATAGAGCTTCTCACCCGGTCGCAGCCCAGTAAACTCGATGGAGATATCACCTTGAGGGGCCTTATCAGAGCGAATACTCAGACCCGATAAATGAACCATTTTTTCTGCCAGCTCAACGATTTTCACTGGCTCGCCCATATCCAGAACAAATACGTCCCCGCCCTGTCCCATTGAGCCGGCCTGGATAACCAATTGGGCGGCTTCGGGAATACTCATGAAATAACGAGTGATTTTTGGATGTGTAACTGTTATTGGGCCACCCGACTTGATTTGCTTGTGAAACAACGGAATCACTGACCCGGAAGAACCCAAAACGTTCCCAAAACGCACCATTGTGAAGCGGGTTTTATTAATATAGGAAACATTGGCTTTATCACCAAACAAGACCGGAGCCATCTCCTTGCTCAATGCCTGCAGCGTCATTTCAGCAAGACGCTTGGTACTCCCCATTACATTGGTTGGACGCACAGCCTTATCAGTAGAAATAAGAACAAAATTCGCTACCTTCGCTCTTAAAGCCGCCTGCGCAGTGCTCAATGTGCCTATCAGATTATTCATTACTCCTTCAGCAATATTGTGCTCAACCATAGGTACATGCTTATAGGCTGCTGCATGATATACCGTATCAACATGCCAAGTATTCATGACATCCAAGAGTTTTTCCTGGTTACGGACAGACCCTAGGATAGGTAATAATCTTACAGTCAAAGACTCGCGTAAAACCCGCTGCTCCAACTCTTGCAAAATGCTGTAGAGATTGAACTCACTATGTTCATAAAGCAGTAATGTTGTCGGCTGAAGAGCAAGAATTTGTCGACAAAGTTCCGATCCTATTGAACCGCCGGCCCCGGTTATAAGGACCGACTTCCCCTTGATACAATGTTCCAACAAATCATCTTGCGGAGGCACGGAGTCTCGACCCAGCAAGTCGGCTATATCAACTTCCTGAATATCATCAACCTTCACTCGCCCACTGGCCAGATCCATAAAGCCAGGTACGCTTTGTACGTGAAGGGAAAAACCCTCAAGAAAACTCAATATTTCTCGGCGGCGCCCACGATTGGCAGAAGGGATTGCAAGAAGTATTTGCTGAGCGCCAGTCATATCAACCATCTGTTGGATATGCTTGGGTTTATAAACATGCAGCCCCGAAATGACCCGGTCAGCAATACTGCTATCATCATCAATAAACGCGACAGGACGCATGAGTCTACCCATCCGTAAGGCCGCAACCAATTGATTACCCGCTGCGCCAGCCCCATAAATCGCCACCCTCGGTAATCCATCGTCTCGGCTAGTGAACGGAACATGCTGTGCAGCAGCAAACCAATCGCCTAGAAAATATTGACGCATCGCAAGACGTAGGCCTCCAATCATAATCATGCTCAATCCCCAGTAATTGAAGATGACCGAGCGCGGAACGAAGGCTTGCTGATTGTTGTTCCAATAAACTATCAGAGCGAGAATTAATGCCGACAAACTCACAGCTTTAATAATAGCAATTAATGCGTCGTTTCCGAAGTAGCGCATTACCGCGCGGTACATGCCAAAACGCACAAACAGAGGAATAGCAACGATTGTGGCGCTCAAGAACAACCAAAGGTACTCCTTGAACGGATTGATCAACTCATCAACCCCTAAGCGAACAACAAAGGCCATCCAGAGAGCAAACCAGACGAGAAAAACGTCGGTCACTACTTGAAAGGCGCGTTTTTGCCGTCGCGTCAGCCCCAATAAAAAGACTCTTAACTTATCCATAACACCTTGAAACACCTCTGCTACTCCTAAGATCACACCTGCGCCTTGTTGGGTAACGGCAAAAAAACTCTTGAAAGGTTCTCGTTGACCAAGACGTTAAGAAAATCCTTAAGCATTGGAAAAACACACGCCACTACCCATGTACTAACCGATTACTCCTCGGTAGCTAGCTGCATGACCGCTTTTAGGACCGAACATGTTTTTTCAATTTCAGACCGCGTCAGCGTTGGATGCACAAGAAACATCATACTCGTTTCGCCGAGTTCCCTCGCCACCGGCAACCGGCTCGCTGGCCGCCAGCCAGTATTGTCAAACGCCTTCTCGAGATAGACCTCGGAGCAGGACCCAGAAAATACCGGAACTTCTCGTGCCGAAATCTCCGCCAGAATACGATCACGATCCCACCCGGCCTTGAGTGCCTGAGGCTCGACAAACACGTAGCACTTATACGCCGCGTGAACACTACCCTCAGGCGCGATTGGCACACGCACACCCTTGAGTTGGCTGGCGCAGTCCCATATCTGACCCGCATTCGCAAGCCGACTGGCTTGCCAATCTGTCATGCGTTTGAGTTGAATCCGACCGATTACGGCCTGAACCTCTAGCATTCTCCAGTTCGTACCGAAGCTTTCGTGCAACCAGCGAAAGCCAGGGGGATGGTCACGTTCATAGACTGCCTCCCAGCTTTTGCCATGATCCTTGAACGACCACATATCCGACCACAGCTTACGATCGTTGGTTGTGACCATTCCGCCCTCTCCGCCTGTCGTCATGATCTTGTCCTGACAAAAGGACCAGGCTGCGATGTGGCCAATTGACCCCACTGGGCGCCCCTTATAACGAGCGCCATGAGCTTGGGCACAATCTTCGATCACTTTAAGATCGAACTCCTCGGCCAAAGCCATGATCGGATCCATATCACAAGGCCAGCCGGCCAAATGCACACAGATTAGGGCTCGGGTGCGAGGAGTCAGCACAGCGCGAATAGTCTGCGCGCTGAAGTTCTGCGAATCGCGATCCACGTCAGCGAAAACCGGAACAGCCCCGGCATTTACAATGCTTGAAACAGAAGCAAGAAAAGTGCGTGAGGTGACAATTACTTCATCGCCGGCACCAATGCCCAAGGCCTTCAAGGCAAGGTCCAGGGCAACCGTTCCGTTGGCCAGCCCGATGGCGAATTCGGTTCCCGCCCATGCCGCGAACTCCTTTTCAAACTCACGCCCCTGTGTACCGGTCCAGTAGTTAACCTTATTGGACAGAACCACATCACGTACAGCATCAGCCTCTTCTTCAGTAAAAGAAGGCCAAGGAGAAAATGGTGAATTCAACACAACCAGTACCCGTCAGTTTTCATTCGAAAATATGAAAGACTCGTCAACATGAGCCCCGTTGCAATTCGCTCGACACGTTGTTCACGCAGCGACGACTTTTCAAGAACCGTGCAATAACCTGGCCGGTACTCCGGCGACTGTAACCTCGTCTGGCACGTCTCTGACTACTACGGCTCCAGCGCCAACCATGACCTTTGAACCGATGCTCACAAGTTGTCGGACGCAGGCGCCTATGCCTATCCAGCTCATATCCTGAACGCAGACGCCCCCTGCAAGCCGGGCGCCGGGGCTGATGTGCACACACGACCCCAATAGACAATCGTGGTCAACACTGCAGCCCGTATTGAGAATAGCGCCACTGCCAACTCTCGCATCGGCATTCACAACCGCTCCAGCAAAAATCACCGATCCCTCACCAACCGTGGCATACCGGCTGACTGTTGAACCCGGATGGCGCAGCGTAACCAGTTTAGCGCCCGCCGCCTTTAGTTGGCCCAGTTTTGCTTGGCGGACCCGATTGTTGCCGATCGCCACCAGCACTCCGTCATATTCATGCACAGCGGCCATCAGCCTCTCGGTGTTGCCTACGACATTCCAGGCACCATTTCGCACCAAGCCAGGCCACGCGTCATCGAAGAACTCAATGATGTCCCATCCACAGCATTCGGCTGTATCCGCGACGACTTTGCCATGGCCGCTTGCACCTAATACCGCAAGGCGGCTCATGACTTGGAGCCCGTAAACTTCGATGCTGTAGCTTCGCCCTCGGCACTGATACCGTCACGTACCAGAACTTTTTTGATTGTCAGGAAAATGACCTTAATATCCAGCCAAAAAGACTGATTATCAACGTACCAGGTATCCAGCTTGAACTTTTCTTCCCATTCGATTGCATTGCGCCCGTTGACTTGCGCCCAACCACTCACGCCCGGGCGCACCTCATGACGACGGTATTGCTCTGCGTTGTAGAGAGGCAGATATTCCATAAGCAGCGGACGAGGGCCCACAAGACTCATATCGCCTTTAACCACATTCCACAACTCGGGCAATTCATCCAGGCTACTGGACCGCAGGAAACTCCCAAAGACTGTCATGCGTTGTGAGTCTGGTAAAGGCTCGCCGTTCGCATCATGAGCATCTCGCATCGTGCGGAACTTGATCATTTCGAATGGTTTGCCATGACGACCTGGACGTACCTGACGAAACAGAACGGGAGATCCCAGTTTCTTGCGGATGTTCCATGCAATTACTGCTATGACCGGGGAAAGCAGAATTAGTCCAAGCAAGGACGCAAATAAATCAAACCCACGCTTGATCATCTGGCAACACCCTCCAGCCAATCCACAAATCGATCCGCCAACTTGCGTCGATCAAACTCTCTGACCGCCAACTCTCTACCGCGTGCGCCCTTGTCCAGCAGGTCGTTACGATCATCTGCCGCCTGTATCAAAGCATCTGCGAACAGCGCAGCATCGTCGGGAGGTACGACAAAACCGCAGTTTTCCTTGGCGATCATCTCAGCAAGCCAGCCAGGATAGTTATTTAAAACAGGTAACCCCGAAGCGATATAGTCGAAAAACTTGTTAGGCGACGTACCGTAGTAAAAGGCTGGTACGTTTGCCAATATTTGCAGGCCCAGATCTGCGCTGGCCATCAAACCTGACAACCGGGCCTTGTTCACCGGGTCGTGAAATATCACATTGTCCAAGTGTTCTTGCGCTGCGCGTTTTTGAAGCGCGGGTTTAAGCTTGCCCTGCCCGATCAAAACCAGCCGGATATCATCGCGCTTTCGCAGTTTCAGTTCTCGAGCTGCATCCAGTACCGCATCCAGGTTGTTGGCCACCCCGTGAGTGCCGGCAAAAACCGCAACCAGATGATTTTTATCCACGCCAGCCGGCAACCATGGCTCAGCATGCGTATTGAAAATATCAAGGTCACAACCGTTTGGAATCATTTCGATTCGATCATGTGCTACACCGCGGTGCGCAATACCTTTCACAATACCGGGTGACAAGCCAATGAGGCGGTGAGCCGAACGATAACTCGCCCACTCAAGGAAAGACATGGCAGCAAGGATCACTGGATTACGAATGACGCCCATCGCTTTCGGCAGCTCGGGCCAGAGATCCCGAACCTCGAATATAAAAGGCTTATTGCGAAACCACCGGGCGAATATCCCGGGGATACCAGCTGTCAACGGCGTAGTGGTCGCAAAAACCAGGTCGTAACGCTCGGTTAACGCAATACCGATACTGCGCACGGCAAACTTCAAAAAGCTCAGCGCTCGGACAAACAGGCCATCGCTGTTGGAGTACGCCAAGTCAAATTCAATGATCTCGATACCATCGACCATACCTTGGCGTTTTCCACCAACGAAAGGGCTTTCCAGCCCGGTTTGGCCACCACCATAGCTGCCACAGACCATTGTCACCTGGTGCCCCCTGGCAACCAGACGACAAGCCATCTCATAAGACCGAATACCGGTCGCTCCTTTCGGAGTCGAAAAATGCTGATGAAAATAAAGGACTTTCATGTCTACCAGTGATACTCCGTAGTCAAAACGCCCGCCGAAGTCACCTCAACCTCTAGCACCGGCACTTCAGTTTTTTGTAAGTAGTAACGAGACTCCCAACCCTGGACGAGCTCTCGACGAACGATAGGCATGCTGCCAATGACCGATATTCGATGCGAGCCGTTGGTCAGAACGTCGCCTTCAAGCCGCCAGTCCCCCGGCTGCAAGCGCCATCGTAGAACTGCACGATCCTTGAACCCGGTAAATTCATCTCTGACCTGCAAGCCGACATCCGTCAGACTGACGTGCCGCTCGTGACGGACTCCGCTACCATCGACATACGTGGCGCCACATGAGCTGGCGGCAACCTGGTCAACCAGGCTTTCGACCTCTCGCGTTCGCAGCCATTCCCCAAAAAGAAACCGGCTGAGTCTGGGCATCTGGTCTCGCCCATCAAATTGAAGCGTGTTGTGGCTGGCGGTTCCAGGAAAATAACTCAGCCACTGCGCTGAGGTGTTGTAGCTGAAAGTACCTGCGTCCCGGAGCAAGTTAATACCTGCACGCCATAGATCCACATGCAGGGCATCTGCCTGGCTGGGCCGAAATCGGAATCGCGGATAGCGCAATACGGCGTAGGTCTGCTCACGCCGTAACAATGCATAACCACCATGATCAAACAGTTGACTAGCTGGCCGCGCCGCTACAGCCGATGGACTCGGCAGCAGCAGCCAGCGCAGTGGCAGATCCCACTCACCTGCAGCCTCGTAGGCTCTCTTTCCGGCAAACAACGCCATGGACAACTGCACGGCAGGCCTGAAGTCGCGATAGTCCGTATCCGTCAATGGGAGCAGTCGGGCGCCATCATTTGCGCCAATGTTAGGCGCATCACCCGTGTGCTCGTCGACTAACGAAAATAACCAATGCGCGGCTGCGCGAGCCCTGAGCTGGAAGGTGGCAGAGAACGCCGGGAGCGCCAGTTTTTTTCTCCAGACTTCAACCATGGAAAACGTGTCGAGCATCACCCTATGATAATTGACGGAGTACTGGCTGAAGCTGCCGTCTTGCTCAATCAACCGAGCGGCACGATTTTCAAGCCATCTGCGCCCCAAACGCTGCCAGCGTTCGCCCTCAGGGCGACCACTTAACGTCAACCAACTGCCGCCGACAAAAAGCGCAGCCGCCTCCGAAGTCCCGTGGTTATTATCCTGAGCCATTGCATAGCTCAGCGTCGGCTCAATACGCTGGAGATGCAGCAGAACCAGGTCCACGAGACCTGGCAATGGGCTGGCAAACTGTTCGAGAATGACCGAACTCATTGCCAAGTGCAGGACTCGAATGGACGCCTCCTGGCCGCACTTCCAGTTAGGACCGCAATAGGGAGGATTATTGACGCACCAATCCGCCAGCCAAGCGTTTAACTGTACAGTTCCCGCAGAGCCGCCAACACAGGACTTCTGGGCAAAGGTCAACGTCCAGTCAAAGCGCGACGCTTCCCAGATATTCTTTATATCACCGACAGCGGCATCAAAATCAGGAATCCGCCACCATTCCCGTCCAGGATCAGGCACTCGAACTCCATTCAGAGGATTCAAATGCCAATCAGGAGGTGCGTCAGATATCGGGCATTCCCATGCCCCGAAATATCGGACCTGGGAATCCCATTGGGATGCACATGGTAACGAGGCGGCCTGTCTAGCACTTTCCGCAAAAAACGGCCCCTGGGGAACTTCAGCCCGAAGGCGTCGGACCGGGTTCAAGCCCGTCTTGACCCCAAGCCGGTAGCCCAATGCACGCGCCAGATTGCCAAAACCGAGAGCTAGCGCAGTTTTGGCCTTAACAAGAAGAAGGCTCATTGCTCGCGCAGAATCCGGGCAACTTCAATGCTCACGCGTGCCACTTCGAATATTTCATCAGAGGTGATCGGCGTGACAGTCCCATTTTCCACCGCGGCCAGGAAAGCCGCAGCACACTCGCTTTGCCCCTTGTTCTGCTTCCAGAGATTCAGCTTGCTGAAGCCCGGCCAACCGAAACCTTTCAACTTGCGGAAGTTATCCAATTGCAGGACACGTCCAGCAGCGAAGACTTCAACCCGCTCCTTTGGAAAGCTTGAAGCGCCATTGGCCAGATAGTGGATTGTGCCGAAAGAGCCATCCTCAAACCCGAGGGTAATTGCCGCTTTATCTTCAGTAATGGCTACAGCTGGCGTATCCCCCATTCTACGGGCCTGGATCGAAACAATTTTGCTACCTGCCAGAAAGCGCATCAGATCAATGAAATGACACGCTTCGCCAATAATACGGCCACCGCCGACTGAGGGGTCCTGGGTCCAGTGATTCGAGGGAATCGCTCCGGCATTCATCGTCATGATGAAAGACTTGGGCTCTTTGACAGCCGCAAGCAACGCCTTCATCTTTTGTACCTGAGGCGAAAAACGTCGATTGAACCCAACCATCAAATGTGGCTTGAGCCCTTTTTCAACGGCATTTCGATAGGCTTCTTCAACCGTTACCAGATCCTGGGCTTCAATTGCCAAAGGCTTTTCGACGAAGACATGTTTACCTGCCTCCAACGCCTGGCTGACAAAATGAGCATGGCTGTCGTGACGAGTGACAATTGCGACGGTGTTGATCGTACGCTCGCCAAGCATCGCATTGATATCAGTCGAGGCCTGTGCAAATCCTGCCTTGCTACCGTGAATGACACCATTGATACCGCCGGCAGTAACAATCGTATGGAACTGAGCACCTGCGGCCTTAAATGCCGGTATCAGCATTCTTGATGCATAGTTTCCTGCGCCAATGAAGCCAACAACAGGTTTGACGGGGTCGAAACTGGCCGCCGCACCGGGTGCCAGTACTACTTCCTTGATGTTTCGCTCGGTATCTTGGGAGGTGTATTGAAGAATGATGCCCAGCGCCGAATTATCCGTCGTAAGCGTCTGATAGGCATCCGCTGCTTCTTCGAATGCAACCCGATGGGAGATCAGCGAGTTGACCTCCAATTGGCCGCTGGCGAGCATATCCAGGACGGCTTCGAAGTTGCGCTGTTCAGTCCAACGGACAAAACCTATCGGGAAGTCGTTGCCTTGATCTTCGTAACTTGGATCATAGCGCCCGGGCCCGTAAGAACATGAAACCTGAAATGTCAGTTCCTTTTCATAGAAGTCAGCTCGACTCAACTCAAGCCCGGTTACCCCGACCAGAACAATACGTCCCCGTTTGCGACACATATGTGCCGCTTGGGTGACAGGATCGGAAGACTTGGTAGATGCCGTGATAATGACGCCATCCACTCCTCTTCCGCGGCTGAACGTCATCCCCGCAGAAACGACATCCTCTCCCTTGCCGGGATTGCATGTTTCGGCACCATAACTGCGAGCCAAAGCCAGCTTTTGTTCATCGAAGTCAATGGCAAGTACTCGACAGCCTTGAGCCCGCAGCAGTTGAACCGTCATCAATCCGATCAGACCAACGCCGGTGACTACGAAGGTTTCCCCCAGTGTCGGTTGAGCGAGCCGGATACCCTGCAAGCCAATACTGGCCAACACCGTAAACGAGGCGGCTTCATCGCTCACCGAGTCCGGAATCAAGGCACACAGATTCTTGGGAACAACAACGATATCGGCATGAGGACCATTGGAAACAACACGGTCGCCGGGCTTGAAGCCGGTCACATCCTTCCCGACGGCACCCACGACACCTACATTGCAATATCCAAGGGGCAACGGTTGTGCAAGCTTCGAGCGAACGGCTTCGACGGTTGTCGCCAAGCCATCAGTCTGAACCTTTTGCAGAACCATACGAACCTTGTCAGGTTGCTGGCGAGCTTTTTCCAACCAGTTGGCCCGCCCAAACCCTACCAGCATGCGTTCCGTGCCGGCAGAAATCAGCGTATTGGTTGTATTGATCTTTAGCGCGCCACTGCGAACAGCGGGAGCCGGCGCGTTAACCAATGACGTCTCACCGCTAGCCATGTTCTGAACAACCTGCTTCATGCATTCACACCAATAAAGTTAAAAATTCACTCATCACTGAGAAACTTGTATAGAGCTGTCTATCCTACCATCGGATATGGTCGGGGCGTCGGCGCCCACTCAACCGTCGAGGGCGAAATTGCCGTCCAGGTACTGCTTGCACCAGAGTTCCATGCAAACGATGCCGAACAACGTATAGGCAGCGTCTATTCGACCAGAACGATCTGCATCGATCAGATGCGCCACTGCCTTAGGGTCGAAAATCCCCCTCTTAAGCAGGGATGCAGGAGAAAGCACCTCATCGACCAAAGGCTTCAAACGTCCTTGCAACCAGTTGCGAAGCGGCACACCGAAGCCGGTCTTGGGTCGGTAGATAACATCGTGAGGCAGATAGGGTTCCATGGCTTTCTTGAAAATCCATTTCCCCTCCCGACCTTTTTGTTTGATATCCGAAGGCAATGAACCTGCCAGGCGTACCAAATCAAGATCCAGCAGCGGTACACGCACTTCAACGCCCGTCGCCATACCCATTTTATCGGTGTAATTGAGATTGTGATCGGTGAGAAAATGCTTGCACTCCAGGGTAAGCATTTTATCCAGGGGCGTAGCATCCGAAGGTAGCCGCGAGAGTGTTTCTCGCATGGGGGCAAACAGATCATCTGCTGCCAACTCACGTCGCAAGTCCGGGGCTAACAAACTATAAGCCTGATCAGGCTCAAGCCAAAGGAAATAACTGATCAAGCGATCATTTGCCGGCAAGTCCGCGTATCGAAAAGCCTTCCCGAGACGGCGAGACAGCGGAGAGGATGCCGGAAGCAAACTTGAACTACGGGCCAGTACCGAGCGCAGCGGGCGAGGCATCCCTCCCCACCAACGCTCTTGCGCCAAAGCGAAATGACGGCGATAGCCGGTAAAAATGTCATCCCCCCCAGCACCGGACAACAGAACCTTAATGCCGTTCTGGCTTGCCAGCTCGGAAATGAACAACGCATTCAATGCAGCTGGATCCGGCGTAGGCTCATCAAGCAGATAAACCATTTCTGGTAGACGATCCATCATCTCATCACCGACGCCTACAACATGTAGGTCGACGTCCAGATGCTTGGCAACGCGCTGTGCGTACGGAAGGTCATCCGCGAAGCCTTCGTTTGCAGTGGATCCATTGTCGACACGAATACTGAAGCACTGCAACCGCCCTTTATCGCGTATTTCCTGTGCGGCGAACGCAACTATGGCGCTGGAATCCAACCCGCCTGACAAGAATGAACCCAACGGTACATCAGACACCAACTGACGCTGGACGGCAGTCCTGACTGCATCGGCGACATCGACAGCGACATCGGCAACCGTCTTTTTCAGGGGTTTCTCTGAAATAGGCAGTTCATAGTAGAACCAGCTCTTCTCGATATGCCCATTACGGACACATAAGGCTTGGCCAGGTAAAACTTTTTTGATATCCCGCACAATCGTGCGATCGCCTGGCGACCAAAGAAAACCAAGGTGCGCCAGCACGGCTTGCGGGTCAATTTCAGTTTTACTGAAGCCCCCTCTGATCAAGCCTTTCATTTCACTTGAAAATGCAAAGCAACCATTATTGGAATGGATATAAAGCGGTTTGACGCCGAGCTGATCCCGGGCCACCCAAAGTGTTTGAGTATCACGTTCCCAGAATACGACCGCGAAAATCCCGTTTAACCGATTCAAACACTCGATTCCGTAGCGACAGAAGAGCGCGAGCAATACTTCGGAATCTGACTGGCTGGAAAAATGATCTCCCGCAGCTTCGAGATGAGCTCTTAACTCACGAAAGTTATAGATTTCACCATTAAACACCATCACCACTCGCCCATCGGCAGAGACCATCGGTTGATGCCCGGCTGAAGTCGTATCAAGAATGGAAAGGCGCACCTGACCCAGCCATACACCAACGTCGGTATCAGACCAAACACCTTGATCATCTGGCCCGCGACGTCGAATAAACGAAAGCGCTGAAGAGAAATCAATAGACTCTCGCGTTCCGTTATGGATGTAGCCCAAAATTCCACACATATCAATTTCTCTAAATTGGGTTGTTAACAGGCTCGTCGCGCTTTGAGCTCAAGAACAAAAAAGGTATTAATATAGACGCTATGAGAAGAGCGACCGAAGCCAATTCGCCTCGAAAAAGGTGAAGCAGGGAGGCCACCGCCAATGCATATAGACCTAGCGCTCGATCACTTTGAGGGTTATAGATAACCGCGCCATAAAGCCGTCCTCCTATAAGCCCAAGGAAAAAACCGCCAAACAGTACACCTAAGGTACCAAAATTCATGTAAAGCTCACCAAAAATACCCGGTGGCATTGTCGTGCCCTGCAAAAGCCATTTATCTGGCCAAAAGGCTTCTGTAAATACGCCCGCGGCAGTGAGCGGCTTATCGGGAAAAAGACCCGATGGGATCAAAATCAACACGAGCATCAACAGAGTTGTTCCGTTTTGCCATTCAAGCCTTTCAGGCATCGCATCTACCAGCACAGTCATTGTTTGCAACTGCATTAGGTTGCCTGTGAACTGAGTCGCCAAAAAGTGAATGAAGGATAGAAAAACGCCTTGCTCTTCGTTAATAAAAAAGAACTTGCCAGCCACAAGAAATTCTTGCTTAAAAAGATGATACGCCATTAAAGAGACAAACATCACTCCGCCAAGCACAGCCCCTTTTATGAGGTTGACACGTTTAACACGATAATGTCTAACGACAATCATCGCCAATACAATAATGAAAATTGTCGACTTCTGACCTTGAAGCGCGCAAATAAACAAACCACTAAAAAAATATAACCAAAAACAAAAGCGTTCGGACAGCGTTCTTTTTTTACTGCCCGTCAGGCGTATAAACCAGGCAAGCGAGACAGACAGAAACAGATTCTGAAGAAGAAACAGGCCGTTCAACCCTGCAAATGCTCTTATTCTATCGCTCGCGCCATAAAGCAACCCCCATACCCCTCCGAGGATTATAAGAATGGCTGCAAAGGCCAGCAGTGCCATTAACGTAAATATTGTAGACCTTTGAGAGAAGATTCTGGAGCTCACTATGTAGCGAACCTTAACGGGAAAATTCAAGTGAGTCTTTCGCCCTAACCAACAGCCCATTAAAACAAAAACCAAAGCCAGAACATATAACAAAACAGCATAATCTATAGAACTACTTTTATCCGAATAGTTGAAATCCCAATACAGACTAAACCCATCGAACCCCATAATGAATGGATACAGCGGAACGATCACGCCGGCAAACCAGATCACCATAAAGAAAAAACCAAAACCAAAACAATCAAATACTCTCTTTCCAATAGGCGTTCGTAAACGCCCTTGCTCCGAATATTTATCTTCCAAGGCATTATCCTCTAGAGTCATAAATCAGCGAGACGGAGTCTCACCGCAACCAAAAGCAGCATAGAGGACAAAACAACACCCGTTGCAT
>NZ_WJZM01000051.1:0-40961 GCF_021609545.1 Pseudomonas sp. PA-1-6B | reverse complement strand
CAAGCACCATGCTTGCAGCGTTGAGTTTGACCTCACTGGAATAGGACTTTCGCATCATCTGTACACCTCAGGTTTGGGCGCCATCATAGCGCCCTATTGATGTGTCCAATTTCATTAGGCCAGATCAAGCCAGCTCCCACATTTTTTGATTCGGTTTCGTCAGTTACAGGATATTGGAGTAATCCGCTTCAATCCGGTCCAGGCTCAAGTGGTTGAGGAAGTTGGAGAAGCACATCCAGGCCGCCAGTGCGTTCATGTCACGGAACTGCTCCGGCAGGTACTTGGGCGGCACCACCAGGCCTTCGTCGACCAATTGGCGCAGGGTACGCATGTCTTCAAGGGTGGTCTTGCCGCAGAACAGCAGCGGCACCTGTTCCAGCTTGCCTTTGCGCACGGCGAGCTGAATATAGTTGTAGACCATGATAAAGCCCTTGAGGTAGGACAAATCCTTGGTAAATGGCAGGCCGGTGGGCACCGAACCACGGAATACCCGGCTAGCATTCCCATAGCTTTCGGCCATTTCAAAGCCTTGCTCGCGGAAGAACTCGAACACCTGCAGGAAGTCGGCACCCTCCTCCACCATATGGATGGCGCGGGTCCGGTTGGTGAGCTTGCGCAGGCGGCTGGGGTAGGAGGCAAACGTGATGATTTCCATCAGGATCGCCAGGCCTTCCTGGGTGACCGTGGACGACGGCGGGCCCTTGGACAGAAACGTGCAGATCGGCTGGTTCTGGCCGTTGAGGGTGGTGCCCACATGCACCAGCCCTTCATGCACTTCGAGGGCGCGGACGTCGCGGTCGTTAAACATCGCATCGGCGCGGATCTTGATGTAGTCAGCGCCCGCCGCTGCGTCGGCGACAATGCCATCGGACTCGAATACGCGGATGGTCTCCTCCGCTTCGCCAAACACTTTGTTCAGGCGGGTTTGCAGCAGGCTGACCGCATCTTTGGCGGTGAGGGTCTTGGCTTCGTCCTTGAGGTCACCCCTACCGTCGATGTTGTTGAGGTAGTCGGAGAGCATCAGGCCAAGGTCGGCCAGGGTCGGGTCGCCGGCGTGGAACGCATCGGAGGCGGCGCCGTACAGCTCTTGGGAAATCAGACCGAAGTCCTCGGTGCCGCGCGCTTCAAGCATGCGCACCACCATGCGGTATTCGCGGCACATGCGCCGCATGATCTGCCCCACCGGGCTGAATTGTCCAAGGCGACGGGTGATGTCGCGCTCGATGTTCTGAAACTCCAGCTTCACCGCACTGGAATCGAACGACAGCGGCCGGTTCAGGTAGTAATCACGGTCTACGGCAGGCATCGCCTTGCCCTTGGCCTTGAGAAATCCCTGACGAATGTTCTCGTCCCATTTCACCGCATCAAGGACGCGGATCGGTGTTTGCGCCAGCACAATGCGATCGGACAAGGTGCGTATCGTCTGCTGGTAATCGTCCACCCGGTGCTTCCTCTTTAAACGTTATTGGCCCACGCGCAGTTAGCGCACGGCTTCACATCTGAGCAGCAGGCCCATCAGAGGTAGGAGCTGGCTTGCCTGCCCCCACCCAAAGCAGATTGCGCACAAGGCTAGGCCGAGGCCAATACCAGGTGCATGTGACGCTTGAGGATTTCAAGCATCTCGTCACCCGTCAGAGGCTCTGCGCCGCCCAACAGGCCCTGATATTCCATCCGACTGATGATAGCCGTCAACACCTTGGCATCCTGCTGTGGCTCACGGGAACCCAATACCTGGAAAAACTGCCCGGTACCCTGCAACAGGATCTGTTGATGGGAGCGTACCAGTTCGGCCAGCCGCGGGTTGAGCAGGGCTTCCTGGCGAAAAGCCTGCTCGGCCATCAGGTATTCGCGGCGGTTGGTCAGTTGGCGCAGCACATAGTCGGCGGTCAGGCGGGCGATATCATCGGCCAGTTGCGAGCGCGACTGCGGGCTGCCGTCACCATAGGCGACCATCTCGCGCAACAGGCCTTCGTTGCGCACCCACAGCTTGCCCATGAAAGCGGCGCTGCGCTCCACGTATTGGGCGAAGGTGTCGGTGAGCAGGTCGTCGATGTCTTTGAAGTAATAGGTGGTGGCCGACAGCGGCACCCCCGCCTCTGCCGCCACTGCCCGATGACGTACGGCCCGCACGCCATCGCGCACGACGATACGCATGGCCGCATCGAGAATGTCTTGCCGGCGCTGCTCGCTGCCCCGCCGACTGGCCTTGCGGCCCTGGTACTGAACGCTTTCAGCCACGGCAGCAGCAATGCCGGCGGCACCTTCTTTAGCCATTATGCGGTTCACCACACTTCTTCCTTTAGAGGTGACGCGGAGCGTCACAGAGTGCACTCCCACGCGGAGCGTGGGAACGATCACTGACGAGCACCACTTGAACAGGCCACATAAAAAAGCCGCCTTATAAAAGGCGGCTTCGGATTTCGCTACGGTTACGCTTGTGGCCGCATGTGCGGGAACAGGATCACGTCGCGGATCGACGGCGAGTTGGTCAACAACATCACCAGACGGTCAATGCCGATACCTTCACCGGCAGTCGGCGGCATGCCGTACTCCAGGGCCCGAACGAAGTCGGCATCGTAGTGCATGGCTTCGTCGTCACCGGCGTCTTTGTCGGCCACCTGGGCCATGAAGCGCTCGGCCTGGTCTTCCGCGTCGTTAAGCTCGGAATAGGCGTTGGCGATTTCACGGCCACCGATGAACAGCTCGAAACGGTCGGTGACGTTCGGGTTGTCGTCGTTGCGACGGGCCAGCGGCGACACTTCGAACGGGTACTGAGTAATGAAGTGCGGCTGTTCCAGCTTGTGCTCCACCAGTTCTTCGAAAATCATCACCTGCAGCTTGCCCAGGCCTTCGAAGCCCAGCACCTTGGCGCCGGCTTTCTTGGCAATGGCACGGGCCTTGTCGATGTCGTTGAGGTCGTCAGCGGTCAGCTCGGGGTTGTGCTTGAGGATCGAGTCGAACACCGACAAGCGCACGAATGGCTCGCCGAAGTGGAACACCTTGTCGCCGTACGGCACGTCAGTGCTGCCCAGCACCAGCTGTGCCAGCTCGCGGAACAGCTCTTCGGTCAGGTCCATGTTGTCTTCGTAGTCGGCGTAGGCCTGGTAGAACTCCAACATGGTGAATTCAGGGTTATGACGGGTCGAAACGCCTTCGTTACGGAAGTTGCGGTTGATCTCGAACACCTTTTCAAAGCCGCCAACAACAAGCCGCTTGAGGTACAGCTCAGGCGCAATGCGCAGGAACATTTCCATGTCCAGCGCGTTGTGGTGGGTCTCGAACGGCTTGGCTGCGGCACCACCCGGGATGGTCTGCAGCATCGGGGTTTCCACTTCCAGGAAGTCACGCTGCATCAGGAAGCTGCGGATGTGAGCAATGACTTGCGAGCGTACGCGGAAGGTCTGGCGCACGTCTTCGTTGACGATCAGGTCAACGTAGCGCTGGCGATAGCGCTGTTCGGTGTCGGTCAGGCCGTGGTGCTTGTCTGGCAGCGGGCGCAGGGACTTGGTCAGCAGGCGTACATTGGTCATCTCGACGTACAGGTCGCCCTTGCCGGAACGGGCCAGGGTGCCTTCGGCGGCGATGATGTCGCCCATGTCCCAGGTTTTCACCGAGGCCAGGGTTTCTTCGGACAGGGTCTTGCGGTTGACGTAGACCTGGATGCGACCGGTCATGTCCTGGATCACCATGAACGAGCCACGGTTGAGCATGATGCGACCTGCCACCTTGACCGGGATCGCAGCCTCTGCCAGTTCTTCCTTGGTCTTGTCCGCGTATTGCTTCTGCAAGGCATCGCAGTAGTTGTCGCGACGGAAGTCGTTGGGGAAGGCGTTACCCTTGGCGCGCTCGGCAGCAAGCTTTTCCTTGCGCAGGGCGATCAGGGAGTTTTCTTCCTGTTGCAGGGCTTGCGGGTCGAGTTGTTGGTCGCTCATGTCTTTAAATATTCCATCAGGTTCGTTGCCCCCAGCCTTCGGCGGGGGATCGCGGGCAAGCCCGCTCCCACAGAGGGTATTAGAGGCCGGATTTCAGGCTGGCTTCCAGGTATTCGTCGATATCGCCGTCGAGTACCTTGTCGCAGTCGCTGCGTTCGATGTTAGTGCGCAGATCCTTGATCCGCGAGGCATCGAGCACGTACGAACGGATCTGGTGGCCCCAGCCGATATCCGACTTGGTGTCTTCCAGCGCCTGGGAAGCGGCGTTGCGCTTCTGCATTTCCTGCTCGTACAACTTGGCCCGCAGCATTTTCATGGCGGTGTCCTTGTTGGCGTGCTGGGAACGTTCGTTCTGGCAGCTGACCACGGTGTTGGTCGGTACGTGGGTGATACGTACGGCCGAGTCAGTGGTGTTTACGTGCTGACCACCGGCGCCGGAGGAACGGTAGGTGTCGATCCGCAGGTCGGCCGGGTTGATCTCGATTTCCACTTTGTCGTCGATCTCTGGCGAGACGAACACCGCAGAGAATGAGGTGTGGCGACGGTTGCCGGAGTCGAACGGGCTCTTGCGCACCAGGCGGTGCACGCCGATCTCGGTGCGCAGCCAGCCAAAGGCGTATTCGCCCTTGATGTGTACGGTCGCACCCTTGATACCGGCCACTTCACCGGCGGACAGTTCCATGATGGTCGCGTCGAAACCGCGCTTGTCGGCCCAGCGCAGGTACATGCGCAGCAGGATGTTGGCCCAGTCCTGGGCTTCGGTGCCACCGGAACCGGCCTGGATATCCAGGTAGGCGTTGTTCGGGTCCATTTCGTGGCTGAACATGCGGCGGAATTCAAGCTTGGCGAGGTTTTCCTCGAGACGGGCCAGCTCGGCGACAACATCGCCCACTGCGCCTTCGTCGTTTTCTTCGACGGCCATGTCCAGCAGGTCGCGGCAATCACCCAGGCCGGTGTTCAGTTCGTCGAGGGTATCGACAATCTGTGCCAGCGCAGCGCGCTCGCGCCCCAGTTCCTGGGCGTATTCAGGTTTGTTCCAGACACTCGGATCTTCAAGCTCGCGATTGACCTCGGTCAGACGCTCATGCTTTTGATCGTAGTCAAAGATACCCCCGAATAGTTTCGGAGCGCTCGGACAGGTCCTTGATGGTGTTAAGGATCGGGTTGATTTCCATGGCGGGCAGCACTCGTTGGCGAACTTTTGAAAGCCGGCGAGTATAACGGCAAACGGCTGGAAACGGCAGCCCGCTTGGTCGATTCTGCCAAGACAGCGCTTGCCTCTCGTCACGCTTGCTTCGGTGACGGATACGCGACCATCAGAGCATTTCCTATAGATTGACGATGCCGCGCGTTAGAAAACCCGACCTACTACTCGCTAAAACCAGACCGTTCATCTGTTTATACAAATAATTTGAAAATCCAAATCAGAGCCTGCCTAAAAGACCACAAACCAACCCACTCCAATAAAAACAACCAATTAGGTTTCTAGCCAAATCATCCCAAGACTCAAGTGATAAACATACAAGAATATAAATACATCAGTTTCAGAACCGTCTTACAGAGTCTCCTACGCGCATAAAATTAAATCAAAACGCCATCAGTTTTTTCTTTCTTCCCTCTCAAATAAGTTTGATCAAAGCGCCTGAGTTTTTTTCTTCAGGACGCACAAACTCTAACGATCACTCTCATAAAAATGGAGAGGCCCTATGGCACAACAAGGGTGGCAGCCAGGACAACCTTTAGAACTCAAGCCGACGATAATTACCGCAGGGAGACGAAACACTTATTGGGGTGGTGAAGGCGGAGGCTACGTAGGAAGTGGAGATGGCTGGGGCCTTCAAGAAGGGCCACGTCGGGGTGAAGGAGACCGTAGCCGCTTCAAGCAGTTTGACTTCCCTAGCACCACCGCCGATTTCATTGGAGAGCAAAAGTACAATCAATCCTTGATTGACGCGGAGTACAGCGCACGGTTCGCAACCCTCACTACTGACACTGAACGCGAACTCGCAGAGAAACAGCAAGCCGCGAAAGCTTCACAGGCACTCACAGAGACAGCCTCAGCCATTCTCGATCAAAAAATCGCATTTGAAATCATCGACGCGAAAAAATCCAAATACGCCAGCACTGCGCCACTCATCTATGGGCTCTATGATCAAAGCCCTTTTTACCTGATGGAAAACTTAACTTATACAAAGCTACGTGAAACACTTGCCTCTTCTGACCCGATAAAAAATCTGGGCGATGCCTACACACTTTACGACAACGTCTGGAGGGCCGCACAAGAACTCAAGGCTCTCTCGCTCTCCATAGACATTCTGACTAAAAAACTTTCAGGGTTGGCAAAGGCCCGGCAAACGCTGGAGGCCAATTTAGCCGAACAGGATCCTGGCTGGGCAAATTTACACAATGAGTATCTGAAGGTCATTGCAGATGAGTTGGAAATTCAAGTGCAGGTGCTGCCGGAATACCTGCAGGTGGAACTCGCCTCTCTTGCCGGTTCGGTCGTTGGATTGACACCCGACCAGACCCTCATGCTTTACAAAAACACGCTGGCCAAAATGATCGAAGAAACGATGGCTGCGATCAAACCTATTGACCCACCGTTAGCCATAAACCGTAACGGGTTAATGATTTACTATCCCGCAGCCAACCCACAGGTTACACCGCCACTCAGCAAACCCGAGCTTGAGGGACTCAAACAGCTTATTTATCTGCAGCAGAACACCGCGCTTGGGGTGAGATGGCTCAGCCACCATGATTTTGTGCTGAAGTCAGAGTCCGCGCGGTTTCTTGCCAACGCCTCCAATGCAATCAGCGACCTCGCGGAACGTGCGCAGCAGATAGCAACGGCCCAGGCGCGTATTGACGCGGTACGAGTAGCCAATACCTATCGACTGTCGGGCACTGCTGCTGCGACTCAAGCGATAGTCATGACCTCAGTCGGGACTATCGTTACAGCAGAAGGGATTACCATCACGCTGCAAGCTGCCATTCGGTCAGCAGTGGCCGCATTGACGGAGTTGGTCGCAAGCACGGCAGGCGGCTTACTTGTCGGTGTTTCAGCTCTGGTCTATTCACCCAAGCTTGCAAACGGAGAACTGGCGGAGCGTTACGCACTCGGTACCCCGGTTTCAACGTTTTTGCCAGATGTCAACGAGTCAACGCTCACCACCGCACTCAATGGCACAATCGACCTGCCAGTGCGAATGAGTTCAAAGACGGCGGAGGATGGACGCTCCGAAGTGTTTGTGGTCATTGCCGACGGTACAAGCGTGCCTTCCAAGGTCAAGGTGGTTGCCGCGACCTACGATCCAGCGCGGAAGGTGTACACCGTCACGACAAGTGACGTCCCACCCAGGACGTTGGTCTGGACACCTATCGTTGCCCCCGGGGATAGCTCAACAACTCTGCCCGTTGACCAGCCTGAACCGCCTGTTTACGTTGGAGCTACGGTGACGCCGGTTGCTGGCAGAGTTGATTCGTTTCCAGGAGTCCGTGAGTCACGTTTTGATGACTTTATAACCGTATTCCCTATAGATTCCGGGTTGCCTCCTATCTATGTGATGTTCAGGGATAGGCGGGAGGATCCGGGAGTTGCTACCGGGATGGGCCAACCTGTGTTTGGCAACTGGCTTGGAGCAGCGACCACAGACGACGGCGCCCCCATTCCATCGCAAATCGCTGATCAGTTGAGAGGCCAGCAGTTTAAAAATTTCAAGGCATTTCGTGAGGCTTTCTGGAAAGCAGTGTCTACAGATTCAGAGTTGGCTCAGCATTTTGCACCTAGTGAGTTAGCCACCATGAAAAATGGACGTTCGCCGATTGTTAAAAAAAGTGAAGCAGTGGGTAAACGGATACGGTTTGAGCTTCATCATAAAAAATATGTGTCTACTGACGGTGAAGTATACGGCATCGACAATATCGTGATTCTAACGCCAAAAAAGCATATCGACATTCACAGAGGTTCCTAAAAATGGGCACATTAATGAGCGAGATGACGGAGCGTGAGTTTTTAAACTTGGTTGTAAAAATCTATAACGACGACTACGCCACAGAAAAAGAGCACACCGATGCAATTTTAAAATTTGAAGCGTTAACGGAACACCCTTCTGGTTCAGATCTAATATTTTATCCGGAGCCTGAAAAAGATGGACCTGAATTTGTAGTAAAAGAAGTTAAAGATTGGCGCGCTGCTAATGGTAAGCCCGGATTTAAAGCAGAATAATATTCTTCTACAAATTTCTGCCATCGACTCGACATCGATGGCAGTTTTTTAATCCAACGGCAGTTCAAGGAACACGCACATCCAATGTGAGAAAGCCCCCTCTACCCCATGTGGACTTGCTGCGATCTCAGATTACTCGATACCCACCAGATTGCGCCCATTATGCTTGGCGGTATACAGGCCCTTGTCCGCCTCCATGATCAAGTGCCAGCAGTCCGTACCCTGAACCGGCGTCAACGTCGACAGCCCAATACTGATGGTCAGGCTGGCATCTTCAGCCGGGGCGATGTTCCAAAACTTCACAAGCGTATTCACGGCAAAGGCAATTAAGATGAAAACCTCAATTTCCGAGTACACAGAAAGCGAATTTTTAAAATTTGTAATTTCTCTTTGTGATGCGAGTGCTCGCTCTGAGGAAGAAGATGACGAAATGCTATTAGCATTCAAGCGACTTACGGAGCATCCTGATGGGTCAGACCTCGTCTATTATCCAAGAAAGGGTAGAGAAGACAGTCCAGAAGGCATTGTAAAAGAGGTCAAAGAGTGGCGCGCGAATAATGGCAAGCCTGGATTCAGAATAGAATAACGCCGCCCTATCACCTGCCATCGTTTCCACAACGATGGCAGACTTCTTAGCTCAAAAACTTTCATATGTAATCATATTCGGATGAGTACGAAACTCAGGAGTGCAAGGGGGAAGTCCCCCTCGCACATTGGAATTGGCCTCTAATTACTCGATACCAACCTGATTACGCCCATTGTTCTTGGCCGTGTACAACCCCTTGTCCGCCGCCATGATCAACTGCCGACAGTCCGTACCCTGAGCCGGCGTCAACGTCGACAGCCCAATACTGATGGTCAGGCTGGCACCTTCAGCCGGGGCGATGTGCGGGATTTTCAACGCCGCCACCGCCATGCGCAGTTTTTCCGCGACCAGGCGTGCGCCGCCCGGCGAGGTGTTGGGCAGGACCAGTGCGAACTCTTCGCCACCGTAGCGCGCCGGCAAGTCCGAAGGGCGGCTGCTGGCATCGCGAATGGTGGCGGCGACTTTGCGCAAGGCTTCGTCGCCCTCGACATGGCCGAAGCTGTCGTTGTAGGTCTTGAAGAAGTCCACATCGATCATCAGCAACGAGAGTTGGGTCTGGTCGCGCATGGCGCGGCGCCATTCCAGCTCCAGGTATTCGTCGAAGTGACGGCGGTTGGACAGCCCGGTCAGGCCATCGGAGTTCATCAGGCGCTGCAGCACCAGGTTGGTGTCCAGCAACTGTTGCTGGCTGACCCGCAACGCGCGGTAGGCCGCGTCGCGCTGCAACAGGGTCATGTAGGAGCGCGAGTGATAGCGGATGCGCGCCACCAGTTCGATGTTGTCCGGCAGCTTGACCAGGTAATCATTGGCCCCGGCCGCAAAGGCCGCGCTTTTGATCAGTGGGTCCTCTTTGGTGGACAGCACGATGATCGGGATATTCGCGGTGGCCGGGTGATTGCGGTACTCGCGCACCAGGGTCAGGCCGTCCAGACCCGGCATCACCAGGTCTTGCAGGATCACCGTGGGCTTGATGCGGATCGCCTGGGCGATCGCCTGATGCGGGTCGGCGCAAAAGTGGAAGTCGATGTTCTCTTCATGGGCCAGGCCACGCCGCACGGCTTCACCGATCATGGCCTGGTCGTCGACCAGCAGCACCATGGCGGCGTTTTCGTCGGTCTTGAAGTCGTCGAGCTGTAAATCATTCATGTGCAATCACCTGAATTACTACCTGCAAGCCAGCACGGCGGGAGATTTTTGTTCATTTTGCAAAGACCTCCAGCAATCGGGGCGCAATTCTATCCAGTGGGCGAATTTCAACAGCAGCATCAATCGCCGCCGCCGCTTTGGGCATGCCATACACCGCCGAGCTCTGTTGGTCCTGGGCGATGGTCAAATATCCTTGTTCACGCATCAGCTTGAGGCCCTGGGCGCCGTCGCGCCCCATGCCGGTGAGCAAGACGCCAACGGCGTCACCGTTCCAGTAGCTGGCGACGCTTTCGAAAAACACGTCGATGGAGGGCCGGTAAATCTCGTTCACCGGCTCTGCGGTATAGGCTAGCGTGCCATTTTTCAACAAGCGAATATGGTGGTTGGTGCCGGCCAGCAATACCACGCCGGGTTGAGGCGGCTCGCCCTCACAGGCCAGGCGCACCGGCAGGCCGGAAGCGCTGCTCAGCCACTCGGCCATGCCGGCGGCGAAGACCTGGTCCACATGCTGTACCAGCACGATGGCGGCGGGAAAATCCCGGGGCAAACCCTTGAGCAGAACTTCCAGTGCCGCCGGCCCACCAGCCGAAGAACCAATGGCCACCAGCCGTTGACGCTTGCCGGTGACCCGCTGCGGCGGGGTTTCGGCACGCACCCGCGTGCCGCGCTGGCCGATCAGCCAACCAATATTGAGGATCTTGCGCAGCAGGGGCGCCGCCGCATCCTTGGGATTGCCAACGCCCAGTGCCGGGGTGTCCACCACATCCAGGGCGCCGTGGCCCATGGCTTCGAATACGCGGCTGACGTTGGCCTGGCGGTCGACAGTGACGATCACAATCGGGCAAGGCGTGTCGGCCATTATCTGCCGGGTAGCCTCCACGCCGTCCATCACCGGCATGATCAGGTCCATCAGGATCAGGTCCGGGGTCAGCTCGGCGCAACGCTGTACCGCTTCCAGGCCATTGCTGGCCACCCATACCACCTCGTGGGCGGGCTCGTAACTCAGGGCGCGGCGCAAGGCCTCCACCGCCAGGGGCATGTCATTGACGATCGCAATTCTCATGCCCGGGCGCCTCCAATCAGTTCAACCACGGCGTCGAGCAAGGCGTCGTCATGGAAACTGGCTTTGGCTAGATAATAGTCGGCCCCGGCGTCGAGGCCACGGCGGCGGTCTTCTTCACGATCCTTGTAGGAAACCACCATCACCGGCAACGATTGCAGGCGACTGTCACGGCGCAAAAGTGTGACCAATTCAATACCGTCCATGCGAGGCATATCAATATCCGTGATAAGCAGGTCGAAGTCCTCGGAGCGCAATGCGTTCCAGCCATCCATGCCATCGACCGCAACAGCGACTTCATAACCACGATTGAGTAATAATTTGCGTTGCAGCTCGCGCACCGTCAGTGAGTCGTCCACCACCAGCACACGCTTGCGCGGCGCTTCGGTGGCCTGCTGGCTGCGCCGGGCAATGCGCTCCAGGCGACCGGTGTTGAGCAATTTATCCACCGAACGCAGCATGTCTTCGACATCGACGATCAACACCACCGAGCCGTCATCGAGCAAGGCCCCGGCGGAAATGTCCTGGACTTTGCCCAGGCGATCATCCAGCGGCAACACCACCAGGGTGCGCTCGCCGATAAAGCGCTCCACGGCAATCCCGTATACGGCATCGCGTTCGCGGATCACCACCACCTTTAAGGTATCTGACGGGGCCTGCCCCGGCGGGCGTTGCAGCAACTGGCTGGCGGCAACCAGGCCGACGTGCCGGCCCTCATGCCAGAAGTGCTGGCGGCCTTCCAACTGCACGATGTCGTCGGGCGCCAGGTCGCACATGCGTTCGATATGCGCCAGGGGAAAGGCATAGGCTTCTTCGCCGACTTCCACCACCAGGCTGCGCACCACCGACAGGGTCAACGGCACCTCAAGATGGAAGCGGCTGCCCTGCCCTGCCGTCTGCTCCAGCACCACCGCGCCGCGCAGCTGACGAACCATATGTTGCACCGCGTCCAGGCCGACCCCGCGCCCGGACACTTCGGTGACTTTGTCGCGCAGGCTGAACCCTGGCAAGAAGAGGAACGTGAGCAGTTCTTCTTCACTCAGACGCAGGGCCGTTTCAACCGGCGACAGATGGCGGTCGACGATGGTGCCGCGCAGGCGCTCGAGGTCGACACCGTTGCCGTCATCGCTCAATTCCAGCACCAACAACCCGGCCTGATGGGACGCACGCAGGCGAATCAAGCCTTCCGCCGGCTTGCCCGCCAGCACGCGTTGCTCAGGGGTTTCGATGCCGTGATCGACCGCATTGCGTAATAGATGGGTGAGCGGCGCTTCGAGTTTTTCCAGCACGTCCCGGTCGACCTGGGTCTTTTCGCCATCAATCTCCAGGCGCACTTGCTTGCCCAGGCTGCGACCTAAGTCACGCACCATGCGCACCTGCCCGGCCAGCACATCGGCAAACGGCCGCATGCGGCAGGCCAATGCGGTGTCGTAGAGCACCTGGGCGCGCTGGCCGGCCTGCCAGCCGAACTCATCCAGCTCGGCGTTTTTTTCCGCCAGCAGGGCCTGGGCTTCACTCAGCAGGCGACGGGTATCGGCCAGGGCCTCCTGGGCTTCCAGGTTCAGATCCAGCGACTTGAGCTGGCCGTCCAGGGCATCCAGCGCACGCAAGCTGTTACTTTGAATGCGCTTGAGGCGTTGCAGGCTGGCCAGGTACGGCTTGAGCCGCTGGGTTTCCACCAGGGATTTGCTGGACAAGTCCAACAGACTGTTCAAGCGCTCAGCCGTCACCCGCAGCACACGCTCGCCGCCTTCGGTCATGCGTTTGTTCTGGCGCGGCGCTTCACTGCCGAGCGGTGGCGCGGGCTCCAGCTCGGGCTCCAGCAGCAATGCGTCAACCCGCGGCGCGGGGATGGGCTCGGGTTTTGGCACGGGCGTGGCAATCGGCTGCGAGGGATCGAGCAAGCGCTCCATCAGCGCTACGTACGCCTCGATATCCGCCGGCCCCACATCGTTGCCCGGGGTGGCGATACGCATCAGCAGATCAGTACCTTGCAGCAACGCGTCGATATGTTCAGGTTGCAGATACAGACGGCCTTCCTGGGCGCTGACCAGGCAATCTTCCATGACGTGGGCCACGCTGACGCCGGCATCCACACCGACAATCCGCGCCGCCCCTTTAAGTGAATGCGCGGCGCGCATGCAGGCTTCGAGCTGGTCGGCCTGGGTCGGGTTGCGCTCCAGCGCCAGCAGGCCCGCGCTCAACACTTGAGTCTGCGCATCAGCCTCCAGGCTGAACAGTTCCAACAGCGAGGCATCGCGCATCTGGTCGGGGGTCATGCGAGGCTCCGGGTCACGGCGGACAACAATTGCGCTTCGTCCAGCCAACGCAGGCTGCGGCCTTTCCACTGCAACACGCCTTGGGTGTAGCGTGCGCTGGCCTGGGTGCCGGACACCGATGCGGCCTTCAAGGTGCGCTCATCGATGGCATGGATGCCGTCTACTTCATCCACCGGCACCACGACCGGGCCGTCCTGGGCAGCGATGATCAGCATGCGCGGCATGATCCGCCCGCCGCTGGCGCTGGCACTGGTGCTGTCCAGGCCCAACAGTTCCACCAGTGACAGGCACGCCACCAGCGCCCCGCGTACGTTGGCCACGCCCAGCAGCGCTCGGGAGCGCTGGTGCGGCAGCGAGTGGATCGGCTGCAACGGCGCCACTTCCACCAGGCAACGGGTGGCGATACCGAGCCATTCTTCGCCGAGGCGGAACATCAACAGCGATCGGGTGACCACCTCGTTATCCGCTTCGGCAGTTGCCTGCGCGTGATGGTCGTCCTGTTGCAGTGCGTAGCGGTCGAGCAGGCGTGTGGCGGCGGCGGAATACACCGAGCAATTGCGGCAGTGGATATGCTCGGCCAACAACGGGCAGGACTTGTCGCCATGAATACCGATGCGGTTCCAACAGTCGTCAATGGCTTGGGTATCGGTCAGCGTCAGGTCCAGGCCTGCGGTGTCGAGCGCGTCAGGGCTACTCATCGTTTGGACTCACTGTCAGCTCGCTCGCTACGGGCGGCGCGTGCCTGAAGACGACGCGCGCCGGCACTGTCACCCTGGGACTCGAGCAACGCGGCCAGGTGCATCAGGGCCTGGGGATGCTGCGGTTCCAGATACAGGGCTTTTCGGTAATACCCCTGTGCCTCCAGGGCACTGCCAGCCACATCGCTGAGCAGCCCCAACCAGTAAAACACCTGGGCGGCCGGCGGGTGACTGCTCAAATACCGTTCGCAGGCCGCTCGGGCCTCGGCACTTTTGCCCTCGTTGGCCAGGGTTGCGATCTGGCTGAGCAAATCCCCGGCATCGGTAGTCACCACTTTGACCGGTGGCACGTTGGGGCTGACCGTACTGAACGGCCGCGGCTTGAGCGGTATCGGCGCCGCCCTGCGCTGCGGTAGCGGCGCGGGCGTCGGTTTGACCACAGGTGCAACCGGCGGGGCCGGTTCTACATGCCGACTGAAGGCAAAGGACTGCGGCACACCGATGGAGCGCATGCCGTGACGCCCCAGCAGGCTGCCCTCGGCCGGGCCGATAAACAGCACACCGTCTACGTGAGTCAATGCCTTGAGCACATCAAAGACCTGTTTCTGGGTCGGCTGGTCGAAGTAGATCAGCAGGTTGCGGCAGAACACAAAATCGTAGGTTGGCTCATTCGCCAGCAGTGCCGGGTCCAGCAAGTTGCCGACTTGCAGGCGCACTTGTTCGCGCACCCGGTCGGCGATGCGGTAATTACCTGCGTCTTCAGTGAAGTGGCGGTCACGAAACTCAAGGTCGGCGCCGCGAAACGAGTTCTTGCCGTACACGCCCCGTCGCGCGCGCTCCACCGACAGCGGGCTGACATCCATGCCTTGCACTTTGAACTGGTGGGGCGCCAGGCCCGCATCGAGCAAGGCCATGGCAATCGAATAGGGTTCTTCGCCCGTCGAACACGGCAGGCTGAGAATACGCAGGGCGCGCAGCTGATTGATCTCGGCCAGGCGCACCTGAGCCAGGCGGGCCAGGGTTGCAAAGGATTCGGGATAGCGGAAAAACCAGGTCTCGGGGACGATCACCGCTTCGATCAGCGCCTGCTGCTCGTCATCGGAGGTTTGCAGGTGTTGCCAGTAAGCCTCCGCCGAAAGCGACTGGGACGACTGGCAGCGCTGGCGCACCGCGCGTTCGATAATCGCCTCGCCCACAGAAGCGACGTCCAGGCCGATGCGTTCTTTCAAAAACGCGAAAAACCGCGGGTCATTGCTCATAGGCTCAACTCGGCGGAAAACAGCAAGGCGCGCACTGGCGCGGTCAACAGATCCGCAACGCCAATCCACTGCATCAAGCCCTGGGCATCTTCACGCACCGGCCCCAGGTACGGCGCCTGCCGGTTGTCCAGGCCATAGGGCTGGAATTCGGCGGGGTCGCAACGCAGGGTGTCGGTGGCCTGTTCCAAAATCAGCCCCAGCCAACGCGCCTCACTCCAGGGCTGCGGCTGGTAATTGACCAGCACCAGGCGCGTGCTGGTACGCGCCTGAGCCGAAGTGCCGAACGTCAGGGCGCTCAAGTCGATGACCGGCACCAGCACCCCACGATGGGCGAAGATACCCGCCACCCACAAGGGCGCTTGGGCGATAGGTTTGAGCGCCAGGCGCGGCAGCACCTCGGCCACTTCCGTAGCCTTGAGGGCAAAGCGTTCGTTGCCGATGCGAAACACCAGGAACAACACCTTTTTCGCTGCCGGGACGGCACCGCGTTTAGCCGCGAGCTCGCTCATCAGACTTTGAAACGCGAGACGCCGCTGCGCAGACCGACCGCAACCTGGCTCAGTTCATCAATGGCAAAGCTGGCCTGGCGCAGGGATTCGACGGTCTGGCTGCTGGCATCGCCCAATTGCACCAGCGCGTGGTTGATCTGCTCGGCACCGGTGGCCTGGGCCTGCATGCCTTCGTTGACCATCAACACCCGCGGCGCCAGGGCCTGTACCTGATGGATGATCTGCGACAGTTGCTCGCCCACTTGCTGCACCTCAGACATGCCGCGGCGCACCTCCTCGGAGAACTTGTCCATGCCCATCACCCCCGCCGACACCGCCGACTGGATCTCACGCACCATCTGCTCGATGTCGTAGGTCGCCACAGCGGTCTGGTCGGCCAGGCGGCGCACTTCGGTGGCAACCACGGCAAAGCCGCGCCCGTACTCACCGGCTTTCTCAGCCTCGATCGCAGCATTGAGGGACAACAGGTTGGTCTGGTCGGCCACCTTGACGATGGTGACTACCACCTGGTTGATGTTGCCGGCCTTCTCATTGAGGATCGCCAGCTTGGCGTTGACCAGGTCGGCAGCGCCCATCACCGAGTGCATGGTTTCTTCCATGCGGGCCAGGCCCTGCTGGCCGGAACCGGCAGCCACCGAGGCCTGGTCGGCGGCGGTGGAGACTTCGGTCATGGTGCGGACCAAGTCCTTGGACGTGGCGGCAATTTCGCGGGAAGTGGCGCCGATTTCGGTGGTCGTGGCCGCCGTCTCGGTAGCGGTCGCTTGTTGCTGCTTGGAGGTCGCGGCAATTTCGGTGACCGAGGTAGTGACCTGTACCGATGAACGCTGCGCCTGGGACACCAGGGCAGTCAGCTCGGTCATCATGTCGTTGAAGCCGGTTTCAACCGCGTTGAATTCGTCCTTGCGCTCCAGATTCAGGCGCTTGCTCAGGTCGCCGGTGCGCATGACTTCGAGGATTTGAACGATGCGCTGCATCGGCGCCATGATCGCGCGCATCAGCAACAAGCCACACAGCGCGGCGGCGAGAATCGCCAGCAACAGCGAGACGCCCATGCTGATCTTCGCGGCCGCTACCGCATCATCAATGGCCGCAGTGGCATTGTCGGCGACCTGTTTATTCTCGTTGATAATTTCATTGAGTTTCATGCGGCCTGCTGTCCAGGCGGGGGTCAGTTGCTCGTTGAACAACCTCAGCGCTTCGGCCGCGTTATTGCTCTGATGGGCTGCCAGGACTTGGGCGAGAATCTGATTGTAGTTCTGGTGCAGTTTTTCGAAGGCATCGTACTGGGTACGATCCTGGGTGATATTGATCGTCCCCGCGTAGCTGGCCATGTGTTGCTCAAGCCGAACCTCAAAAGACTTGTAGTCCTGCTTATCCTCTTCGGAAATGCCCTGGTTCTCGTGGATCCCCACCAACTCCTGGGTTTGCAGGTAGCTGTCGACCCAGGCGCTGCGAATCATCGAGCTGAAAAACACCCCGGGCACCGCATCGTCCCGCACTGAGTTTTCGCTGATTTCGATTTTCAGCAGGCGCGAATACGAGACCACGACCATCAGCAGCATGATCGCGATAATTACCGCAAAGCTCGCCAAAATCCTTTGGCGCAGGGTCCAATTCTTCACAGTAATTCCTCGCAGGGCCATTCAAATGGAGGGGAGTATAGCTGAGCGGCTGCGTGCTTTTATCAAGGCTTTTGATGTGCAGTGCACAGAATGCAAAAGTGGGACCAGGCTTGCTCGCGAATGCGGTGAGTCAGCCAGAAAGAGTGTGACTGGTCTACCGCATTCGCGAGCAAGCCCGCTCCCACATTTTTGATGAACGTGTGGCCTTGTTTATGAGTTAAGCCGTACTTGCTTTTCCAGCTCAAGCTTTAAACCGGGCTCAAGTTTCAGTTGGCGGGCCAGTTCGTCCAGATAGGCTTTTTCCATGAAGTTTTCTTCGTCCACCAGCATCACGCTGGCGATGTACATTTCGGCGGCCATTTCCGGGGTGCTGGCGGCGCGGGCAACGTCGGTGGGGTCCAGGGGCTTGTTGAGTTCGGCGTGCAGCCAGTGTTGCAGCTCCTGGTCGTTGTCCAGCTTGGTAAATTCGCCTTCGATCAAGGCACGCTCGCGCTCATCCACATGCCCATCAGCCTTGGCCGCGGCCACCAGTGCCTTGAGAATGCCCTGGCTGTGTTGCTCCACCTGGTCAGCCGGCAGGCGGTCGATGGTTTGCGGCTCGCCATGGGGCGCGCTGGCCTGCTGGGCTTGCCAGTTGCCGTAAGCCTTGTAGGCAATCACACCCAGTGCGGCCAGGCCGCCGTAGGTGAGCGCCTTGCCACCGAATTTACGCGCCTTCTTGTTGCCCAGCAGCAAGCCCATGGCCCCCGCCGCCAGGGCGCCGCCGCCGGCACCGCCGAGCATGCTGCCGAGCCCGCCACCGCTGAGCAAGCCGCCGAGGGCGCCCTTGTCATTGGATTTGCGTTGGCCGCCGGCCTTGTTTTGCAACATGTCCTGGCCAGACTTGAGCAACTGATCGAGCAATCCACGGGTATTCATTCGTAGCCTCCAGACACTTGGGTTCGTAGGACCAATAGGCCTCCAGCGTAAAACTAAGTGCCAAAAAGCCGCGATCTAGAGTGCTTCCAGATGTAACGTTCTCCTGCGATGCTGGAAATGTCTTGTTGCACATGCAACGCCATCATCCCGCCATCAATCAATTTGCCTTGTTCATCGAACCGCTTAAGCTATCCGGCGTCTGTTTATTGTCCGTTGCGTTTGGCCGAAGGCATGTCCGAACCGTTATTTCTGATCCGCTACGTGCCAGGAAAGGCGCGGGATTTGCTCACGACAGGTTGTCTCTATGCACCGCAGGAATTTGCTCAAAGCATCCATGGCCATTGCGGCTTACACCGGTTTGTCGGCCAGTGGCCTGCTGGCCGCGCAGGCCTGGGCCGGGAATCGGGCTGCCGATGGCAAGGCCGTGGCGTTCGATTTCGAATCGCTCAAGGCCCAGGCCAAGCAATTGGCCACCCGTGGCTACCAGGACACTAAGCAGGTGCTGCCGCCAACCCTGGCCACCATGACCCCGCAGAATTTCAACGCCATCGGCTATGACCGTAACCATTCGCTGTGGAAGGAGTTGAACGGCCAACTGGACGTGCAGTTCTTCCACGTCGGCATGGGCTTCAAGACGCCGGTGCGCATGCACAGCGTCGACCCAAAGACCCGTGAAGCCCGCGAAGTGCATTTTCGCCCTTCACTGTTCAACTATGAAAAAACCACGGTGGACACCCAGCAACTGACCGGGGACCTGGGTTTCTCCGGCTTCAAGCTGTTCAAGGCCCCGGAGTTGGACCGCCATGACGTGCTGTCGTTTCTCGGCGCCAGCTACTTCCGTGCGGTGGATTCCACCGGCCAATACGGCCTCTCGGCGCGTGGCCTGGCGATTGATACCTACGCGAAAAAACGCGAGGAATTCCCCGATTTCACGCAATTCTGGTTCGAAACCCCGGACAAGAACGCCACGCGCTTTGTGGTCTACGCCCTGCTCGACTCGCCAAGCGCCACCGGCGCCTACCGCTTCGACATCGACTGCCAGGCCAACCAAGTGGTGATGGCGATCGACGCGCACATCAACGCGCGCACCGCCATCGAACAACTGGGCATCGCGCCCATGACCAGTATGTTCAGCTGTGGCACCCATGAGCGCCGCATGTGCGACACCATCCACCCGCAAATCCACGACTCGGACCGCCTGGCCATGTGGCGCGGCAACGGCGAGTGGATCTGCCGCCCCCTGAACAACCCGGCCAAGCTGCAATTCAACGCGTTCGCCGACACCAACCCCAAAGGCTTCGGCCTGGTGCAGACCGACCATGAGTTCGCCAGCTACCAGGACACCGTCGACTGGTACAGCAAACGCCCAAGCCTGTGGGTTGAACCGACCACGGCCTGGGGCGAAGGCTCCATCGACTTGCTGGAAATCCCCACCACTGGCGAAACCCTGGACAATATCGTGGCCTTCTGGACCCCGAAAAAGCCCGTGGCCGCGGGTGATTCGCTCAACTACGGCTACAAGCTGTACTGGAGCGCACTGCCGCCGGTGAGCACGCCGCTGGCACAGGTGGACGCGACCCGTTCGGGCATGGGCGGCTTTACCGAAGGCTGGGCACCCGGCGAGCATTATCCGAAGGTATGGGCGCGGCGTTTCGCCGTAGACTTCAAGGGTGGCGGGCTGGATCGCCTGCCAGCGGGCACCGGCATCGAGCCGGTGGTGACTTGTTCCCATGGTGAGGTGAAGGATTTCAGCGTGCTGGTGCTGGATAACATCAAGGGCTATCGCATCCTGTTCGACTGGTACCCCACCAGCGACAGCGTGGAACCCGTCGAATTGCGCCTGTTTATACGAACCCAGGACCGCACCCTGAGTGAAACCTGGCTTTATCAGTACTTCCCGCCTGCGCCAGAGCAACGCAAGTACACCTGATGCCACACTGCACGATCATTCCCACGCAATAACGTAGGAATGATCGGACTGGGCTCAGAACCGCGACACGCTTTTCATCGCGCCAATCAAATATCGCATCGCCACCTGATCGCTCTCGGTCAGTGCCCGGTATTGCACCAGCAACTCCATCTCATCCGAACTCAACCTTCGACCCCGCAAGGACATCCGGCGGCTCAGAAAAGACGCCACCGCACCCGCTACGCCATAGGATTTGGCCATGGACCACTACTCCTGCTATCAGTCAAATACTCCTGGTGCCCATTTCCAAACTCCCCGAAGTACAACATTTTCGTGGACAGACAGCCTGCCTCCCTGGGCTAGGAACCAAGCTCACCCTAAGCTTAGAAACTATCTCGTCACACGTGGGATTTTTTTAGAGTATTCACTTAAAAAAATAGCTTCAGTAATAAAAACCTACAGCCATTACTCACGAAGTGGTCGATACAAGTGGATGTCTAAAGGTTCTTGCGCATACAGCTCAGCACGGGGTTGCAGCAACAGACGACACCCATGACGCAGATAAAAGTCCACGCTATTACGCGACTCTGTGGCCGAGATATACAGCGCTTGGGCCCCCACTTGCCGGCCGTGCTCGCAAGCCAGCGCCAACAACCGCCCGCCCAGGCCCGAACCACGGGCGCTATGGCTGACATGCAGGAATTTCAACTGCCGCATCAGCAGGCCCTGGTGATGGAAGGGCCGATTGTCCACTACCACTGCGGCAACGAGCACCTGGCCGTCGAATACGCCCCACAACCACCCGCCGCGCTGGAGGCAGGCACGCAGCGCCACGGCATCCTGTTCAGCCTCGCCTTCGGGCCAGCCGTGCATGTCATGGTGCGTGGCATACAACACCAGTTCGCCGCATTCCATGCGGTAGCACGCCTGGATCAGCTCCGTGCGGTCGATGGTTGCCAGCAAAGAAATATCGTCTTCGGTTAACGCGCGTTCCACCAGCATAGGGGTCTCCTGTTTCACAACCGCCAAGGATCAGCCTTCCTTTAAACACGAGCAAGAAAAAACCCACCGTGTCAGGGTGGGTCCGGTAGGGCCGTGTACAGGGTCAATCCCGTAGATCCGACTCATGGATCGGCTGGTCCCGATGGGTTGCCCGCTGGTACTGCGCCGGCCAGATGGCTTTGCGTCCGCCCAAATCATCGTCGGCATGCAACGGCCAGTACGGGTCGCGCAGCAGTTCACGGGCCAGGAAGATGATGTCGGCCTGGCAGGTACGCAGGATGTGCTCGGCCTGGGCCGGTTCGGTAATCATGCCGACCGTACCGGTGGCGATGCCCGATTCCTTGCGCACGCGCTCGGCGAAGCGCGTCTGGTAGCCGGGGCCGGTAGGAATCTCGGCATTGGCGGCGGTACCACCGGACGACACGTCGATCAGATCCACCCCGAGGTCTTTCAGGCGGCGCGCCAATTCCACGGTCTCATCCGGGTTCCAGCCGTCTTCCACCCAATCGGTGGCCGACACGCGCACAAACAGCGGCAACTCCTCAGGCCACACGGCACGCACGGCCTTGGTGACTTCCAGCGCCAGGCGAATGCGGTTTTCGAAGGAGCCGCCGTAGTGGTCCTGACGCTGGTTGCTGATCGGCGAGAGAAACTGGTGCAGCAGGTAACCGTGGGCGGCGTGGATTTCCACCACTTCAAAGCCTGCGGTCAAGGCGCGCCTGGCGGCGGCGACAAAGTCGGCGATCACTTGTTGGATCTGCCCTTCGTCCAATGGCTTGGGTTGGGTGTGATTGGGATCAAACGCAATTGGCGAAGGCCCCACCGGCACCCAGCCGCCCTCCTCCGGCTTGACGCTGCCGTGTTTGCCGATCCATGGCCGATGGGTGCTGGCCTTGCGCCCGGCATGGGCCAATTGAATACCCGCCACCGCGCCCTGGGCCGCGATAAAACGGGTGATGCGCCGCAATGGTTCGATCTGGGCGTCGTTCCACAGGCCCAGGTCCTGGGCGGTGATACGGCCATCGGCGGTCACCGCCGTGGCCTCGGTAAAAATCAGCCCGGCGCCACCCACGGCTCGGCTGCCGAGGTGCACCAGGTGCCAGTCATTGGCCAGGCCATCGTCGCTGGAGTATTGGCACATGGGTGAAACCGCGATGCGGTTGAGCAGGGTCAATTGGCGCAGGGTATAAGGTTCGAGCAGCTGACTCATGGCGCACCTCTTCTGGGTTCTGTGGGCACTGTTCAACAGTGCATAGAGCCTAGTCGACAACCATCGTTTGCACAGGGTTCAGAAAGGAAAGCGGGAGCCGATTGCCGGCTCCCGGTAGGCAGCACCTTACATCTCGACCTGGGTGCCCAGCTCGATCACACGGTTGACCGGCAGTTTGAAGAACCGCAGGTTGCCGTTGGCGTTTTTCAACATGAAGGCAAACAACACTTCACGCCAACGGGCCATGCCTTTGATACGCGAGGCAATTACCGTTTCACGGCTGAGGAAGTAGGTGGTGCGCATCGGGCTGAAGTCCAGGTCATCCAGATGGCACAGTTTCAGCGCTTCAGGCACGTCCGGTTCATCGGTGAACCCGAAGTGCAGGATCACCCGGAAGAAGCCTTCGCCATAGGCATCCACCTCGAAGCGTCGCGCCGCAGGCACCCGTGGAATGTCTTCGTAGACCACGGTCAATAGCACCACCTGCTCATGCAGCACCTGGTTATGCAGCAGGTTGTGCAACAGCGCATGGGGCACGGCGTCGGGCCGAGCGGTGAGAAACACCGCCGTGCCCTGAACGCGATGGGGCGGCTGTACACGGATACTGCTGATAAAGATCGGCAACGGCAGGCCACCCTCGTCGAGACGGCCGACCAGCAATTGCTTGCCACGCTTCCAGGTGGTCATCAGCACGAATAGCACGATCCCGGCCAGTACCGGGAAGGCGCCGCCCTGGAGGATCTTCGGCGCGTTGGCGGCGAAGAACAGGCCATCCACCAACAGGCAGCAGAGCAACAGCGGCACGGCCAGCACCGGTGGCCACTTCCACAGCAGCAGCATCACCGCCGATACCAGGATGGTGGTCATCAGCATGGTGCCGGTCACCGCTACACCGTAGGCCGAGGCCAGAGCGCCGGAAGATTCGAAACCCAGCACCAGCAGGATCACGCCGACCATCAACGACCAGTTCACTGCACCGATGTAGATCTGGCCCTGTTCGGCACTGGAGGTGTGCTGGATATGCATGCGCGGGATGTAACCCAGCTGGATCGCCTGGCGGGTCAACGAGAACGCGCCGGAAATCACCGCCTGGGAAGCAATCACCGTGGCCATGGTGGACAAGCCCACCAACGGGACCAGTGCCCAGCTCGGCGCCAGCAGGTAGAACGGGTTGCGCGCCGCCTCCGGATCGCCCAGCAGCATCGCGCCCTGGCCAAAATAGTTCAGCACCAGCGCCGGCAGCACCAGCAGGAACCAGGCGCGGGCGATGGGTTTGCGGCCAAAGTGGCCCATGTCGGCGTACAACGCTTCAGCGCCGGTCAATGCCAGCACCACCGCGCCGAGGATCGCCACGCCAATACCGGGGTGAACCATGAAGAAGCGCACGCCCCATGCCGGGTTCAGCGCATTGAGCACTTCGGGTTGCTGCAGAATGCCGTACACCCCCAGGCCGCCCAATACCAGGAACCAGGTAACCATCACCGGGCCAAACAGCTTGCCGATGCGGTCGGTGCCGTGTTTCTGGATCAGGAACAGCGCCACCAGCACCACCAGGGCAATGGGCACTACCCATTTTTCCAGGCCATCGAACGCCAGTTCCAAGCCTTCGATGGCCGACAACACCGAAATTGCCGGGGTGATCATACTGTCGCCGTAGAACAACGCCGCGCCACACAGGCCACACACCACCAGGAAACTGCGCAATTTCGTGTGCTTCCCGGCAGCTCGCCGGGCCAACGCGGTGAGGGCCATGATGCCGCCCTCGCCTTGGTTGTCGGCACGCAGCACGAACAATACGTACTTGATCGACACCACCCAGATCAGCGACCAGAAGATCAGCGCCAGGATCCCCAGGACGCCGTCATGGTTGACCTGCACCCCATAACCGCCGTTGAACACCTCTTTAAGGGTGTAGAGCGGGCTGGTCCCGATATCGCCATAAACCACCCCGACCGCCGCCACCAGCATGCCAATCGGCTTGGCTTTTGAATGCTCGGCACCTGCTGCCTGACTACTTGCCTGACCCATCAACCACTCCTGCCCTTTTGACCTGAGGTCTCTTATAAACAGCGCTTCTAAGCTGACCCTAGCATGCGCTGTTTTACTTCTCGTAACAGACGTTTTATTGACCCAAGGGCTTTACCCGTGCGTAACGGCGCGAAGCATAGCGCAGCACTCGTCGCATTTCCCGTTCAAGTGAATCGGGCGTCGTTTTAGGCAATCAGTCATAGAGACCACAGCAGCACTTTGGCGCCTTTTTGCCTGCATTGATCACATTTACGGCCAACCGTATATTCCTGGCCCGGCTCAGTCGTGCTGCCCGGGTGGTGTGATCAGGAGCCCCTTGCCGGATTACCTGATCGGTCAATCGTGCATCCGCAGAGCACGCAGTCGATATAAAAACTCAATTATCGAGCTGTCTCTTTTAAGGTACATTCCTCATGTACGAAGTGAAACACGTACTGTCAATCAACGGCGTGGATATCTACCAGGCTTGGCTGGATACAGTGCTGGACACGCGTTCGAAAGCAAGAATCACCACCAGAGTGGATCGGGCGTCCCTTGGTCACTTTGGCGTTACCGAGCCAGTGGGTGATGGGGTCTTTGAAATGAAGCTCGATTTCGGCCCGGGGTTTCGCGTGTATTACGCAGTCCAGGATCGAAAAATCATTTTCCTATTGGGCGGTGGTTCGAAGGCCAGACAGCAGAACGATATCGATCAGGCCAAGGCTCTCTGGAAATCTTACAAGGTGCAGCAAAAATGACCATTCGTACCCGCCCGCACGAAGATAGCGTTTTGGAAATGCTTCGCAACGACGAAGCATTCGCCCTCGAGTATCTGTCTGTCGCGCTTGAAGAAATAGATGAAGCCGGTGGAGAGGACGCTTTCCTTGTCGCTATCCGTCGAGTGGCGGAAGCTCGTGGTGGGATGCTCAGCTTGTCGCAGAACACAGGACTCAATCGAGCAAACCTCTACAGGTCCATCGGCGTCGGCGGTGATCCTAAGCTCTCCACTTTGCTTAAAGTCCTCAAGGCGTTAGGTGTGGGCATGTCTAAAGTGGTATCGCACCGAACAGAACAAGACGTCCAGGCTTAAGCGCGCCAGTGGCTATGGGATTACCCGGCGCAGCACTCGTCGTATTTCCCTGCATAAAGCTGGTCAAGTGCGCTGCCCGCCGATAGAATTGCGCACTTTTTGATCAGAGGCGCACCAAGCGCCCATCCGTTGCCTTGTCGTGCACGACCGGCAGCGTCATTCAATACCGAGGTTAGACATGTCCACCACCATCGCAAAAGCCAACCCCAAGGTTGGCTTTGTTTCCCTGGGTTGCCCTAACGATGGTTAATCTATAATTAAATTTCAGACATAAAAAACCGCCTGAATAGGCGGTTCTTTGGGAGCCACATTACCGTCGACCGCAGCCTACGCTGCAGGAGCCTTCACTGCGTCGAAGGCGAAGATGACCTGAACGCCTCCTAAACCATCGATTACTACGCGTTTGCCAGGAGCGTAGATGAATGAGATTGGAGTATTAATCGTCTTGGTCCCAATAACCGGCACCTCATCGCTGACGGCCATTGTCAAGCTGCTCTCCGAGCCTGGCTGAGCGACGATCCGTTGTGTAATTTTCCTGCCCATAGTCGACTTCAGAACACCAGTGAACTGCACCACTGAATTTACCTCATGAATTTCATAGGTCAGTTCAGTCTGGATGACAGCATGTTTGCAGGCAGTTCTTGCCGGGTCGCATTCAACGGCATAGGAGAGGGGATAAATCCCTCCATACTGAATGTCTCCGGGCTGGCCATTTGATGGAGTTTCACTTCTCGGTAGACCAGACGCGGCAGGGTTGATGGCGTTACTGGCACCGTGAAATGTGACGGTATATGGGAGAATCTGAGTCGGTTTATGTTCGATCACCGAACATGAAGCGATCAATACAACGCCAATCAGCAGCAAAATTTTCTTCATAAAGCCTTCCTTAACCTCTCCAGTGCATAGTCCATAAAGCATTGTCGCCGCAGATTGCGGCGCAATGCCATCATCACTATATCATCTGGCGGCCCTTCTCGGATTGTTTGACGCAAGCCAACGCGATCAACCGCAACGCCCAACCAACACTTTGTAAACGCCAACCCTGAAAATCAATGAGCGGGATGTAGGGCTTTCGCTTAGGTGTGCCTACACTGGCAGCAGATCGAATCGTCACCCTTACACCTTCACCACCATGTGAGATTTTTGTACGTGTCCGACATTGCCTCCATAGTCGCAGAGCTTTCCCCTCTCGTATCCCCACTGTGGGAGAACATCAAAGGTTTTGCTAACTCTTCCTTCACGACGTCACTGGCGGGGGCTTTCGCAGGTGCAATAGCTGCGCAGCGCATCGCGGAAAAAGGTAAATTCAGAGATGAATTAGTAAAGGAATTTCAAGCCACGAACGCGGTGATATCGCTCGCAGCGGGGATGGCCTCCCAAGCTATGGCGTTAAAAAAGCAGCACGTCAGAGCCTTGAAGAGCTCTTACGATATCGATCAGAAAAATTTTGAGGCACATAAAGAAAAAATCTATGGACGCCAAATTGCAGCAAACACTCCTTTCGAAATCAAGCCTAACCTACTGTATTTGCAGGAAATTTCACCTCCAATCGCTAAACTCCAAGATATCGTCCTGAGCCGCCTTTCTGCCGTGGGGCGGACAATTTCAGTTGTGACCGCTCTTGCTGATGCTGTGGGAAATCTGAATGGAGCTTTATTCAGGCGAAACGAACTTCTGAACACTTTCAAAAACAACCAGTTTCCGGAAGGAGCCAATTTCCATCACATGTACTTAGGGTTGCCCTATGGAGAAACCCACACAAACCAAGAATACGGGGGATCGGTAGAAGCCATTTCTCTCTACACGGATGACATAATTTTTTTCAGTATTAAGCTGTGTGAAGATTTGCGGGACCATGGGAAAACACTCGAAAAACGCTACAAATCTAGGCTGAGGGGAAGCCCGCCAAGGATCTCGACAGCCGACTTTGAAAAGCCGCGTCAGGATGGGTTGGTTCCGAAGGACGAAGATTACGTTGATTGGTTATCTGGCTTCGTCACTGTCCAAAAGGCAAGTTTAAAATGGTGGCAGCGCATAAATATGAGATTTGATTAAACTGAACGTACTTATAATTCTGCCCCCAACCAGGCCTTGAGGTCGGGATAAGTGAGTGAGATGTTGAAATGCTTGCAGTCACTCGAAAGGCTCGCAGAATGAGGGATCCAGACAATTTCACCTTAATACGGAGGTGCTTGAATTCGCTTCACGAACGTACGATTGAAAATCCTAAAACCTACCTTATTTGAGACTTTAGGATTTTCCGCTCAATGAATCCGGGGACTTCAGCGATAGCGCCTTCGTGACTATCCCATGCGCCGCTTTTGAAGCGACGCTGCATTCCCCCTCAAAACTTTGCATATTGTGAAATTGCCGATCGCCTGCAGAGTCCCACGGCCCGCTTGGGCTGTAGCTTCGTTTGCACTACTCCCGACTTTGCACAAAAAAAGGACACAAACCCCGTCGGCGGGAGGGGGATAAGTGCTTTTTCGATCTGATTTATTTCTCCCGTTCCACTTTCCAGTGGTAGTCCGCCAGCATTTCGTCGGAAGGTAATGTGAGGGCCCACGACTGCCAATATACTGGTTATATGTACAGGATAATTGAAAGGTATTGCCAATGAATGCAAGCGGTGTTCCCTTGGTCAAGTCAACGGACGCTTGGCTATTACTCCTCCTGGATCAGAAGGCGCTCCTAGGGCAACCGGGCGCCCGTTACAAATTGCTTGTCGATGAAGCCCACGCGTTGCACCGGGCAGGAGTGATAGACCATGACCACCTAAGCGATTTGCTTGAACAAGCCGATGGTGCTCTGGCATATGCGGTGGAAGCGCTCCTGGATGAGCACGAAAACCAATAGGTGGATTTCTTATGCATATGCTAGTGACCCCTATGCGTGCTAAGGGAGTGGCTTTGTCGCCACAAGAACGTAGGCGCTACATTCCAATCAGGGGAGACGTGCTGGTCGCGTCGGAAATAAGCGCAGATCTTGGGCGTAGCACCAATGTCGCTAAGCTGAGGAGAGAGTTACCCTTAGAACCCGATGCATTGCCTTGTCTGCAAGATGCTTCGCTGGCTGGAATGGCACCGACCGGTTTTGTCTTGAGCGGAATTGAATATGTGGACGGGTGCGCTTATGCGCAGTCTTGGTGGTGTCGGCTGGGGTGAAGTCGATACTTACTTTTTTCAAAGCACTACGATCCCAATTACCAATAAGCTAATAGGAATTTAAAAAATGGATTTCAAATATGATTACTTTTTGAAAATTGCAGCAATTGGAAAATACCCGGAACTAGAAATAAGTGAGGACGAGTTCAAGGAAATTATCAGCGCTCGCCGCACGTTAACAGCGGCGCTAAGCATCGAAGAGAACTACGACCTAGCTCTAGGCAACTTCTTGGATCTTGAGAAAGAATTATTGATGCTTACGGTTGAAAAGATCGCGGACCATAGATTTGACTATAGTCGAGCTTATACCATTACAACATCTCTTAATCGAAGAATGGTTAACTTTGTTATATCTGGAAAAAACTATACGGAGTTAATATCCAGCAAAGCATCTAAATGTGCAAGCAACAGCCAGGAAGTAGGATTAGAGGTTACTAAGCTCACGAATATTCACTACCAAAACAACCCAGACTATCGTTTAATGGAAGCGCTTCGCAACCACGTTAGCCATAGCGGTGTAGCTGTACACTCAGTGAACAACCCAGATAAATGGCTTCTAGATGAAAACAATAAAGCAACAAGCCTTGTTTTCAACTTAAGTATTTACGCACTAAAAGAACGACTTGCTGAAAATACCAAATTTAAGGCAGCAGTACTGAATGAACTTGAGGAAAAAACCGATCTGAAAAAAGCTGCCAGATCGTACATTGGTGCAATTAGTAGCATTCAAGAAGAAGTAAGAAAGCTAACCAAAGAAACAGTCAGCAATGCTCGGTCGACTATAGAGAGGTATTTGGCAAAGTACGCGGAAGTAAATGACGGAAAATCTTTCCCACTAGGATGCTATAGCGCGGCAGCCTTTAAACAGAAGGTAAAGCCAACGATGCTATTTCTTGACTGGGACGACGTGAGAATTGGTCTAGTAGAGAAAAACCAATCTATATCGAATATGGAGAAGCGTTATGTTAGCAGTGAGATCGTGCCACTTCAAAAACCGAAAAAATCCGGTTCGGCGCAAAAAACCTGACTGTGGCACTGATAAATTACATGTTTGTTGTAAATTTCAAGTGCTTTCAGGTCATTGCGAATGTAACGAGCATCAATCTTCTTCGTTGCCTTAAACATCTCGACGAATTCCTGCGGATAACCCGCAGGAATCAATGAGTCAATTTGTTGAAATACATATCTAATAAAGCATTTGGAGTGCACATTAAAATCAAAAGCCTGCCCTTGATCCTCACTCATGGGCGTGCTGTATCCTCTGTCTGACAATAGGCAGGAGTGTTTGTCATAGTCATGAATAAACACTGCTACAAAGAGCTCCTTAGAGTCGAACAACCCTTCCACCATATCATTAAGAAAATTACTGCCACCCTTGGCTAGAGGTGTCAGAAGAATAAACAAGATAGCCAGCCAGGAAACATATTCAACTTCGGATATGCCTAGTTTTTCGCACAAATAGCGTTGCTGCGGCTTTCTGCCGGTTAGCACCCTATTGAAGTTAGCCAAATGAATTGGGTCAGTTGGCTGCACCGAACTGATTGAGGGAAAAGTATTCAGGATTTTCTTTACTGAAAACGGATTGCGCACAAAATTCAAAAATTTTATTGCAAAAATATTCACTATTTCCGGAGCTATGTTTGAACCAGGAATATCGAGCTTTCGAATCAACTCATTTGTTAATTTTTTTGTATTTGCTTCGTACCGCGTAAATAATGCTTCAAAATTATACCGATCAGAATCTTTTAGAACATCGAAGCTGAATAGATCATACAAGCTGAGCGTCTTGCCTATCACTACTCCCTTGGGAGAGCGTAGCGCGACTTTATGCTCTTCGCGCTCGACGAGTTCAAACTCATAAATCCTCTGCTTCTTAACATCGACATCAGGATTTAATGAGTTTAGGCGCTGTTCAGTTTGTGATAAGAAGTGCTGATTCTTTGTTTCGCTCTTAAGATCCATCTTCGCTCCGAATAAACCATTACCCCTTCAGATTAAACCATGGAACTATCGCGTGCTGGGAGCTTTACCATTTTTAATTGGTGATAGGTTTCATTTTTGTTGATAACGCCAAAGCGCCAGCGGCGTTGCTCGTAAATGTTGATGCGTTACTGGGCGCTGGTGTCGGGCCATGAGTATGACCCGCTAGTTGTACATTCATTTGCTGCACCAACTCGATCAGATCACACAGCACCACCAGTACGTTCACATCCTCGGACCCCAACCAAGTCTTGGGCGCGACCAGTCGCTGGCTGACCGCCGCCACACTCTTACGCAGCCCCTCGATCCTTTCCTCCATATCACCACCCACCGTGGCGTTATGCCTCTGCCCCACCACCAGGTTCAAGTCACGCCCAGTCGCCTGATGCAGATCATCTACCGCCGCCAAGCTGGCAGATCCGCCCGACAACAGCTTGAGCGCGCCCAGCGCCTCGATCGTCTTGATTCCACCCACTGCCTCGGTTGAATGGTCGTCTACCGTCCTGGTGTGGTTCTGGAACGTCTCCTTATTCCCCATCGCCTCCACTTCCCGTTCGATCGCCTTATCCCGGATCTTGCCGTCCGTTTGGCGCAGCCAGTTGCCATCGGCGTCCACACGCTGCTGACAGGCTTCGCTGTGCTGCCACACCTGATCGCCCTTCGGCACGCTGGGCATACTCAGGCCGTGGGGCAGGATCGTCTGAATGTAGGGCTTGTGCGGCAGGCCGTAGGCAAAGCACACCACAACCTGGGTGCCTTCCTCGGGAAAGGCATAGATGCCCATTTCCTCGCCACCGGTGGGCAGTGGCAACGGCACGCCCGCCAGGACCGGCAGCTTGGGATCTGGCTCGCCGTCCGGCCCCATGACCTCGATGTCAACCGCATAACGCGGCCGGAAGTCGTCACAGATCCCCGCGCCGGCCGGGGCGTCGGCTACGGCGACAACGCGGGCAAAGCGTGGCAGGTGGTAACCGCCGGTGAGTTCGGGGAATTGTCGTTCTACGCTGCGGCGGATTGCGTCGTCCATCGGATGGCCATCTGGTTATCGATGAGCGCCACACTGGTGATGCGCTCGCCGTGGTTGATAGTTGCACCTGGTCGCAACCCGGGAAGGGCTGCAATCATCGCGCTTTGGTTGCCCTGGTAGTCGTCGAACAGTTCGACCGGCAGCTGCAGCGGCGAGCGAACGCCAAAGAAGCTGTCGGCCCAACTGCCCACGAATACTTCCCCGTCACCCTGCTGCTGCCAGATGAAGTCGGGGATGTTGAAAACCCGGGCCAGGCTGTAGAAGAACGGCGCATTGACACGGCGTAAGCCAAACCGAGATACGCGAGCACAAGCAGAAGTGTTGATTGGGGCGATACTCAGGCCAAGCGCAGCACTCGTCGCATTTCCCTGCATAAAGCTGGTCAAGTGCGTTGCCCGCCGATAGAATTGCGCACTTTTTGATCAGAGGCGCACCAAGCGCCCATCCGTTGCCTTGTCGTGCACGACCGGCAGCGTCATTCAATACCGAGGTTAGACATGTCCACCACCATCGCAAAAGCCAACCCCAAGGTTGGCTTTGTTTCCCTGGGTTGCCCGAAGGCGCTTGTCGACTCCGAGCGCATCCTCACGCAATTGCGTATGGAAGGCTACGACGTCGTGTCCACTTACCAGGACGCCGATGTGGTGGTGGTCAACACCTGCGGCTTCATCGACTCGGCCAAGGCCGAATCCCTGGAAGTGATCGGCGAAGCCATCAAGGAAAACGGCAAGGTCATCGTGACCGGCTGCATGGGGGTGGAAGAAGGCAATATCCGTAACGTGCACCCGAGTGTGCTGGCGGTGACCGGCCCGCAGCAGTACGAGCAAGTGGTCAACGCTGTGCACGAGGTGGTGCCGCCACGCCAGGATCACAACCCGCTGATCGACCTGGTGCCGCCTCAAGGCATCAAGCTGACCCCACGCCACTACGCGTATCTGAAGATTTCCGAAGGCTGCAACCACAGCTGCAGCTTCTGCATCATCCCGTCGATGCGCGGCAAACTGGTAAGCCGCCCGGTGGGTGATGTGCTCGACGAGGCCCAGCGCCTGGTCAAGTCTGGCGTCAAGGAGCTGCTGGTGATCTCCCAGGACACCAGCGCCTACGGCGTCGATGTGAAATACCGCACCGGTTTCTGGAACGGCGCGCCGGTGAAAACCCGCATGACCGAGCTGTGCGAAGCCCTCAGCAGCCTGGGCGTGTGGGTGCGCCTGCACTATGTTTACCCTTACCCGCACGTGGACGAGTTGATCCCGTTGATGGCCGCCGGCAAGATCCTGCCGTACCTGGACATCCCGTTCCAGCACGCCAGCCCGAAAGTGCTCAAGGCGATGAAACGCCCGGCGTTCGAAGACAAGACCCTGGCGCGCATCAAGAACTGGCGCGAGATCTGCCCGGAGCTGATCATCCGCTCCACCTTCATCGTCGGTTTCCCCGGCGAGACCGAGGAAGACTTCCAGTACCTGCTGGACTGGCTGACCGAAGCGCAGCTGGACCGCGTCGGTTGCTTCCAGTACTCGCCGGTGGAAGGTGCTCCGGCCAACCTGCTGGACCTGGCCGTGGTGCCGGACGACGTCAAGCAAGACCGTTGGGAGCGCTTCATGGCGCACCAGCAGGCCATCAGCTCGGCACGCCTGCAACTGCGCATCGGCAAGGAAATCGAAGTGCTGATCGATGAAGTCGACGAGCAAGGCGCGGTGGGTCGTTGCTTCTTCGACGCCCCTGAAATTGACGGTAACGTGTTTATCGACGATGCCAGCGGCCTGAAGCCGGGTGACAAAGTGTGGTGCACCGTGACCGACGCCGACGAGTACGACTTGTGGGCTGAAAAGCGCGACTGATCGCACGGTGATAAAAAAGCCTCGCCTCTGAGAAGATGCGGGGCTTTTTTAGGGCTATCGTATTGTCCATCAACCCCGAATACAGCAAGGGACAGCGGGTATGCGTCAGCATTCGGTGATTCACACACCTAAAACCAGCGACTACACGCGCCTGGTGCAGATCTGGGAGGACTCGGTACGCGCTACCCACGACTTCCTCCCGGACAGCTATATCGACATGTTGAAAAACCTGGTGCTGACCCGCTACCTCGATGCGGTCATGCTGATCTGCACCAAGGACTCATGCCAACGCATCACCGGGTTCGCCGGAGTGTCGGCGGGCAAGGTGGAAATGCTGTTTATCGACCCGCACCACCGTGGCCAGGGACTGGGCCGGCAATTGCTGGGTTACGCGATCGAACACATGAATGCCGATGAACTGGACGTCAACGAACAGAACCCCCAGGCCCTGGGTTTTTACCTCAAACAAGGCTTCGAGGTAATCGGGCGAACAGAACATGATGGGCTTGGACAGCCTTATCCGTTGTTGCACCTGCGTCTGCGCCAGCAGCAACAGGCCCGTAATGCCTGAACTGTGGGAGCTGGCTTGCCTGCGAAGGCGTCGGGTCAGTCTACCCATCCGGTGCTGGTATACCGCCATCGCAGGCAAGCCAGCTCCCACATTTGACCCGTGTTGTGTCAGTTAAGTAATTGTTATGGCCCATGTGCTGAAATGGAGCCGGGATTAACCGGCGCCAGGCAGGTACAATAGTGACCCCCTTTTGTTACGGCCCTTGTCATGACTGACCCCATACGCCTCTCCAAACGCCTTATCGAACTGGTCGGTTGCTCCCGTCGGGAGGCTGAGCTGTTTATCGAAGGCGGCTGGGTCTCGGTGGACGGCGAAGTGATCGACGAGCCGCAGTTCAAGGTCACTGACGAGAAAGTCGAGCTGGACCCGGAAGCTAAAGCCACCGCGCCAGAACCGGTGACCATCCTGATGCACGCCCCCGCAGGCGTGGATGCTGAAACCGCCATGGCCTCGATCAGCGCCGAAACCCTTTCTGAAGAGCACCGCTTCGGCAAGCGTCCGCTCAAGGGGCACTTTCTGCGCCTGAGCGCCAGCGCCGACCTGCAAGCCAGGGCCAGTGGCCTGCTCGTGTTCACCCAGGACTGGAAGATTCTGCGCAAGTTGACCGCCGATGCCGCCAAGATCGAGCAGGAATACGTGGTGGAAGTCGAAGGCGACATGGTTGCCCACGGCCTTAACCGCCTGAACCACGGCCTGACCTACAAAGGCAAAGAGCTGCCTGCCGTCAAAGCCAGCTGGCAAAACGAGAACCGCCTGCGCTTTGCGATGAAAAACCCGCAACCCGGCGTGATCGCGCTGTTCTGCGAAGCCGTTGGCCTGAAAGTCATCGCCATCCGCCGCATCCGCATCGGCGGCGTGTCCATCGGCAAGGTGCCAGTGGGCCAATGGCGTTACCTGTCCGGCAAAGAAAAGTTTTAAGCCGTTCCCTTTTCCCGACACCGCCTGATTCCGGCGGTGTCATCAGTTGAATACCAGGATTGCCCACCATGATTCACAACGACGTACTGCGCAGCGTGCGCTACATGCTCGACATCAGCGACAACAAGATGGTCGAGATCATCAAGCTCGGCGGCATGGACGTGACCAAGGAAGACCTGCTGACCTACCTCAAGAAAGATGAGGAAGAAGGCTTTGTGTTCTGCCCGGATGAAGTCATGGCCCACTTCCTCGATGGTCTGGTGATCTTCAAGCGCGGCAAGGACGAGAGCCGCCCGCCGCAGCCGATCGAAACCCCGGTGACCAACAACATCATCCTGAAAAAGCTGCGCGTGGCCTTCGAGCTGAAGGAAGACGACATGCATGCCATCCTCAAGGCGGCGGAGTTCCCGGTGTCCAAGCCAGAGCTGAGCGCGCTGTTTCGCAAGTTTGGTCATACCAACTACCGCACCTGTGGCGATCAGTTGCTGCGTAACTTCCTCAAGGGCCTGACCTTGCGGGTCCGTGCCTAAGCCATGAGTTACCAGGTCTCGCCCGTCGGCTTCGTACGCTCCTGTTTCAAGGAGAAGTTCGCCATCCCGCGCCAACCGCAACTGGCACCGGCTGCCCGTGGCGTGCTGGAGCTGGTGGCGCCGTTCGACCAGGGTGAGGCGGTGCAGGGGCTGGAGCAGGTCAGCCATGTGTGGCTGCTGTTTCTGTTTCATCAGGCCCTGGAAGACAAGCCACGCCTGAAAGTGCGCCCGCCACGCCTGGGCGGCAATACGTCCATGGGCGTGTTTGCCACCCGCGCAACCCATCGCCCCAATGGCATCGGCCAGTCGGTGGTGAAGCTGGACAAGGTGGAACCGGGGCGCCTGTGGATTTCCGGCATAGATTTGCTCGATGGCACGCCGGTGCTGGATATCAAGCCGTATGTGCCGTATGCCGATATCGTGGATGCGGCCACCAACGACATCGCCAGCGATGCGCCCGCGCTGATCGGCGTGCAATGGCTCAAGGCTGCCCTGCAACAGGCGCAAGGCCATGCACAGCGCCTTGGTGAACCGTTGGTGGCGCTGATTGAACAGTGTCTGGCACAGGATCCGCGGCCTGCGTATCAGGTTCCGACGTCGGAACGGGAATACGGTGTGCGGTTCTGGGATGTGGATGTGCGCTGGCACTACCCGGAGCCGGGGATGATTTGTGTGCTGGAAGTGGTTTCGGCTAACTAAATAGGGCAAAAACCATGTGGGAGCTGGCTTGCCTGCGATAGCATCACCTCGGTTCAACTGAACCACTGAGGTGTCTGCATCGCAGACAAGCCAGCTCCCACATTTTTTGGATCGCTGGTGTTACTGACTCTGTATTACTTCTCGACGAACGCACGCTCGATCAGGTAGTCACCCGGCTCACGCATCCGTGGCGAAACCTTGAGGCCAAAGCTGTTCAACACTTCGCTGGTCTCGTCCAACATGCTTGGGCTGCCGCACAGCATGGCGCGGTCGTCCTCGGGATTGATCGGCGGCAGGCCGATGTCGCTGAACAGCTTGCCGCTGCGCATCAGGTCGGTCAGGCGACCCTCGTTTTCGAACGGCTCGCGGGTCACGGTCGGGTAGTAGATCAACTTGTCACGCAGGGCCTCACCGAAGAACTCGTTCTGCGGCAGGTGCTCGGTGATGAATTCGCGGTAGGCAACTTCGTTGACGTAACGCACGCCGTGGCACAGGATCACTTTTTCGAAACGCTCATAGGTCTCCGGGTCCTGGATCACGCTCATGAATGGAGCGAGGCCAGTACCGGTGCTGAGCAGGTACAGGTGTTTGCCCGGCTTCAAATCGTCAAGCACCAGGGTGCCCGTCGGTTTTTTGCTGATGATGATCTCGTCGCCTTCCTTCAAATGCTGCAATTGGGAAGTCAGCGGGCCATCGGGCACCTTGATGCTGAAGAACTCCAGATGCTCTTCCCAGTTCGGGCTGGCAATGGAGTAAGCGCGCATGAGCGGGCGGCCGTTGGGTTGTTGCAGGCCGATCATCACGAACTGACCGTTCTCGAAGCGCAGGCCCGGATCGCGGGTGCACTTGAAGCTGAACAGAGTGTCGTTCCAGTGATGAACACTGAGGACACGCTCGTGGTTCATGTTGCTCATGTACGGGGGACTCCTGGAAATGGGTCTGCGCCAAAGGTATGGATGCGCAATTGCACAGCATTCTAATGGCGGCGACAATATCTGTTAACTGGATTATTAAGATAAGGGTTATCGGTTATATCGATATGCGATTTACTCTCCGTCAACTGCAAGTTTTCGTCGCCGTCGCCCAGCAGGAAAGCGTCTCGCGCGCTGCTGGCCTTCTGGCCTTATCTCAATCCGCCGCCAGCACCTCGATTACCGAGCTGGAGCGTCAATCCAGCTGCCAATTATTCGACCGCGCCGGCAAACGCCTGAGCCTCAACGCCCTTGGTCACCAGCTATTACCCCAGGCCGTGGCATTGCTGGACCAAGCCAAGGAGATAGAAGACCTGCTCAACGGCAAGTCCGGCTTCGGCTCCCTGGCGGTCGGCGCCACGCTGACCATCGGCAATTACCTGGCGACGCTACTGATTGGCAGCTTTATGCAGCAACACCCCGAGAGCCAGGTAAAGCTGCACGTGCAGAACACTGCCCATATCGTGCATCAGGTTGCCCACTACGAAATTGATCTGGGTCTAATCGAAGGCGACTGCAGCCACCCAGATATCGAGGTGCAGACGTGGGTAGAAGATGAGCTGGTGGTGTTCTGTGCGCCCCAGCATCATTTGGCCAAGCGTGGCGTGGCCACCATGGACGAGTTGACCCACGAAGCGTGGATCCTGCGAGAACAAGGCTCGGGCACGCGCCTGACCTTTGACCAGGCTATGCGTCATCACCGTAGCGCACTGAATATCCGCCTGGAGCTGGAACACACCGAGGCAATCAAGCGAGCTGTGGAGTCAGGCTTGGGGATTGGCTGCATTTCGCGGCTGGCGCTGCGCGATGCCTTCCGCCGTGGCAGCCTGGTGCCGGTAGAAACCCCGGACCTGGATCTGGCCCGGCAGTTCTACTTCATCTGGCACAAGCAGAAGTACCAGACCTCGGCGATGCGCGAGTTTCTCGAACTGTGCCGCGCCTTCACCGCTGGGGTGCAGCGCAGCGACGAGATCGTGCTGCCGAGTATCGCGTGATCCTCAGATCAGGATCACCGCCCATACCAGGGTGATCATGGTCAGTGCCACGAATTGCGCGGCGCTGCCCATGTCCTTGGCGTTTTTCGACAGCGGGTGGCGGTCCAGGGAAATACGGTCAATGGCCGCTTCTACCGCGGAGTTGAGCAATTCGACGATCAGCGCCAACAGGCACACTGCAATCAGCAGCGCCCGTTCAACCCGACTGACCTGCAGGAAAAAGCTCAAGGGGATCAGGATGACGTTCAGCAACACCAACTGGCGGAATGCCGCCTCGCCAGTGAAAGCCGCACGCAGGCCATCCAGGGAATAGCCCCCTGCGTTGAAAATACGTTTGATACCGGTTTGACCCTTGAAAGGCGACATAGATGTAGGCAACTGAACCAAAGAAGTGGGGAAGCTAGATCACGCAAAGTCAAAAAAGCGTGAAGTGGCTGTAACTTAATGTTGCGAGATAGACTCAAGTTGCTGCAAAAGCAACGCCGCCTGAGTGCGCGTACGCACGCCCAACTTACGGAAAATCGCCGTAACGTGGGCCTTGATGGTCGCTTCCGACACACTCAATTCGTAGGCAATCTGCTTGTTCAACAAACCTTCGCAAACCATGGTCAACACCCGGAACTGCTGGGGCGTCAAGCTGGCCAGGCCATCGCGGGCGGCCTTGGCTTCATCGGACACATTGATTTCTTCAAACGCCTGGGGTGGCCAGGACACATCGCCGTCCAACACCGTGCGCACGGCTTTCTGGATATCTTCCATCGCGCTGGACTTGGGAATGAAACCGCTGGCGCCAAACTCCTTGGAGCGCACCACCACGTCGGCTTCTTCCTGGGCCGACACCATCACCACAGGGATCTGCGGGTATTGGCCACGCAGCAGCACCAGCCCGGAAAAACCGTAGGCGCCCGGCATGTTCAGGTCGAGCAACACTAGGTCCCAGTCGGATTTTTCAGTCAGGCGGGCTTCCAGTTCGGCAATGCTGGCTACTTCGACCAAACGTACATCGGGGCCAAGGCCCAGGGTTACGGCCTGATGCAGTGCGCTGCGAAACAGCGGGTGATCATCGGCAATCAGGATTTCGTATGTGGCCATTGGTTAAATGATCCTGTTTTTTATGGGAGCCCTGATGGGTTCAGGGTTCACCAATACACGAGGCGACGGCCAGGCAGCGATCGCCACAGGGCCCGCTCAACGTCAAAAACACATGAAACGACGTCGATAATTCACGGTTGCGCCCAATCGGCGCACAGCATGCCCAGCGTAGCCTGGAGGGTCAAGCACTACGCCCGTGGGGATTTTAGCGGGTTGCGGGCTTACAGTGCCATCATGCAAACGTCGTCTGGTTATCCCGCCGGGATGTAGGGTGCAAGGCGCGTATGCACGGTGTCTGCCGCATCCAGTGGCAGTTGGAACTTGGCAGCCAGGTAATGGGTGCTGAATACATCGAGGTAGGCATCCAGCACTTCGCTGGCGACCAGGTCATCGGCCAGTTCCAGGCATAGCGCCGCCACCTCGGCCGTGCAGAAATGGTCATCGCGCTTGGAGCGCCGTAGCTTGTAACGCGACAACTGCTCGGGCGCCAGGCTCAGCACCGGCAAATGTTCCAGATAGGGACTTTTGCGAAACATCTTGCGCGCTTCGCTCCAGGTGCCGTCCAGCAGGATGAACAGTGGGCGCTTACCCTCCTCCACGCGCACTTCACTGACCACCCGTTGCGGCGCCACGAATTCACCGGGAAATACGATGTAGGGTTGCCACTGCGGGTCGGCCAGCAATCTGAGCAACTCGGGGTCGACTTCGGTACGCGACCAGGCGAATGCGGTGGTGTCGTGTATGACATCGGCGATCAGCCAGCCCGTATTACTGGGCTTCATCGGTTCAACGTCATGCATCAATAGGCACATGGCGGACTTGGCTTCTACCTGAGGCCGCCAGGCACACAGGCAGTACTCAGGAATGACCCGACAGCCGGGACAGCGCTCAGCACGGGAACCCCGATTGAGAAACGGCCTGACGGCACGCGCCAGACGCTGGGTACGCAAACGGGAGACGGCGTGACTCATCGGGCACGCGGCGCAGTAGAAGAAATCGACACGGAACAAACTCGTGAAAAACAGAAGTCCCGCAGTTTACCAGCGATACGCCTGGCTGTAGTGGCAAGGCCTCACCTATAATTGCGCGCCACTGAACGCACAGCGCAGTGGCTGGTCTATGCACCAGTAACCGAATCAGGAGAGTTTCATGCTGCGTTCCATGCTGCGCCTTGTTGCCCCATCCGTCGCCCTTGCGCTGGTCTTGCCTATGGGCGCCCACGCGGCCTCGCTGTTGGAGGCTCAAATGAACAAGAAGCTGCAAAGCGTCGCGGCCGAAAGCAACAAGGACCTGCCCCGGGAAATCGATGAAAAAACCCTGGAAGTCGCCTACACCGTTGAAGGGATGCAACTGATCGATCACCTCAGCGTGCTGCCTGACCGTGCCGAACAGATGCGCGCCAACCCCAAGGCTGTGTATTTCCAGCTGGGCCGCAGTGTGTGCACCAACCCGGGCTACCGCGAGCTGATGGCCAAGGGCGCAGTGATGCGCTACGAAATTACCGAGAACAAGACCAATCGCCCGGTGGCTTCCGTCAAGTTCGCAGAGGCCGATTGCCCGGCTCCGGCGAAAAAGAAAAAGTAACCTCTGCTTGACCCTCCCGCGCTGCTTCCCAGCGGCGCGCACGCTTCCTCTGCGTTTGCCACCAACGACTAAACTGCGTAATGAACCCCCAATAAGCGGTTGCCAGCCAAGGGTTTTTCGGCCCATGATCAGTTCATCCC